>JAYVAP010000321.1:0-6518 GCA_043750915.1 Spirosoma sp.
GTAGAGATTGCTAACCAACCGGCGGGCGTGCTGAAGCTGTCGACTGTATATCTCGTTGATGTGGTGCCCGGCATTTTCAAACGCCGGTGCCAGATGCCACGCCAGGTTGCCGGCACCGATAAAGGATATTTCCATGGTCAAGTATAAGACATTTCAATGGAAATTAGCGTCGTACCTTTGTTGGGCGTTATTTATCCGCTTTCCTTTGGCATCTATTCTGGTTATTATTCCGGCCTTCAACGAGGAGAACTCCGTTGGCAAGGTCGTGCGCGACATTCCGCTCCACCTGGTTGATGAGGTTGTTGTGATCAACAATAATTCTAACGACCGCACGGCCTCCGAGGCTGCCCGCGCCGGTGCCACCGTCCTCGACGAACCCATTCCGGGCTACGGCCGGGCGTGCCTGCGCGGGATTGCCTACGCGCAGAATCGGCAACAAAAACCGGATATTGTTGTTTTTCTGGATGCCGACTACTCCGATTATCCGGGCGAGATGGGAGAGCTGGTCGCGCCCATTTTGGCGGGCGAAGCAGATCTGGTCATTGGGTCGCGGGCGTTGGGCAGTCGTCAGCGCGGCTCCATGACCCCACAGCAGTTATTTGGCAACTGGCTGGCTACCAGGATGCTTCGCTGGCTGTATGGCGTTCACTATACCGATCTGGGGCCGTTTCGGGCCATCCGGTTTGCGTCTTTACTGGCCCTGGATATGCAGGACAAAACCTACGGATGGACGGTAGAAATGCAGCTGAAAGCCGCTAAATCAGGACTACGCAGCCGGGAAATACCCGTCAGCTACCGAAAACGTATTGGCTTCTCGAAAATTTCGGGAACCGTAAAAGGAACGATATTAGCCGGTTACAAGATTATTGCAACAATTTTCAAGTATTTATAACCCCCCGTTGTGCCTCCCCGACCGGAAGTCCGTTTGTCTGGCCAGCGGGCGGCACAAACTCAACACAGAAAAAGTTTTGTTTTTTTTATTGACATGGAAGTTCTGGTTCTGATTCTATACGGTCTGGCACTGTTGCTGTTGTTTATTTATAACTGCGGGCAGTTGAGCCTGATTATCAGTTACGTCCGCTCGAAAAAAAAACGGCGGGCGGGCGTAGCATCGGTTGTGCCGGTTAGTCCCGAAAATTTACCGCTTGTGACGGTGCAACTGCCGGTTTATAACGAACTCTACGTTGTTGAACGCCTGATCGACGCAGTAGCCCGGCTGAATTACCCGCGCGACAAACTCGACATTCAGCTTTTAGACGATTCGAGCGACGAAACCGTGGCCATCATTGCGGCCAAAGTAGCCGAATACAAACGGCTTGGTTTAACCATTGAGCACGTTCGGCGGTCGGCGCGCACGGGCTTCAAAGCTGGGGCACTGGCCTACGGCTTAGGCTTTGCCAGGGGGGAGTTTATTGCCATTTTCGATGCCGACTTTGTGCCCGACCCCGACTTTCTACTGAAAACAATACCGCATTTCAGCAACCCTAAAGTGGGCATTGTGCAAACCCGCTGGGAGCACCTCAACGAAGAATTTTCGCTGATAACGCAGTTGCAGGCATTTGGCCTGAACGCGCATTTCACCATTGAGCAAAGCGGGCGGTACGCGGCCGGGTTGTTGGCCAATTTCAACGGCACGGGTGGTGTGTGGCGGAAAGCGGCCATTGCCGATGCAGGCGGCTGGCAGAGCGACACGCTCACCGAAGACCTCGACCTGAGCTACCGCGCCCAACTGCGCGGCTGGACCTTTGTTTATCGCGAAGATATTGGCTCGCCGGCCGAACTGCCCGTGGCCATGAACGCGCTGAAATCGCAGCAATACCGCTGGATGAAAGGCGCAGCCGAATGCGCCCGCAAGCTCTTCGGGCAGGTGCTCCGAACGCCCGGCGTATCGCTGTTTATGAAAATACACGCGTTCTATCACCTGTTCAGCAGCGCAACGTTTATTCTGGTGCTTGTGCTGGGTCTGATGAGCGTGCCGCTGATTTACATTCGGAGCCGCCATCCGGAGTGGGAATGGGCCTTTTTTATCATCAACCTGTTTCAGCTCAACCTGCTCATCCTGATTACGTTTTACGGGGTTCCGTTCTGGCTGCTCGACAAGGGCAGCAAAGCCAGATTGGCCTGGTATTTTCCGATGTATTCGTCGCTCATGATGGGCCTGTCGCTGCACAATACCATTGCCGTTATTGAAGGCTACATGGGGCGGAAAACACCCTTTGTCCGAACGCCCAAATTCAACGTAAAGGCCGCTACCGACAGCTGGGACACCAACAAATACGTAAGCCGGCGGGTGGGGTGGTTAGCCATTGCCGAAGGGATACTGGCATTATATTTTCTGGGAGGGCTGGTTCTGGCTTTCTATATTCACGACTTCCGAATGTTTTTTCTGCACATCATGCTGATGGTTGGCTTTGGAATGGTGTTCGTTTATTCGCTCGTTCATGCGGGCCGTCGGCCGGGTAGTCAGCCCCTGCCCGCATGAGCAGAAACCGGACATTGCTTCCTTCTTTTCGGTTGCTCTGGCTGATCGGAACAGCTATTCTCTACGGCATTCTGGCCTACGCGGTTCCCCGGTCGGAGTTTGGTTTGCTCCTGGGCTTGCTGGCGGGCCTATTTTGTGGATATGGCTGGATTGGTCAGACAAAACGACTCTGGACCACCGGCGATGATGTGTCTATCGACGGTTTTCTGTTTGGGTCGGCCGTGTTTTTCCGGCTGATTCTGTTGTTTGCCATGCCCCAACTGTCCGACGATGTGTATCGGTTTGTGTGGGACGGGCGGCTGCTGGCGCACGGCTATAACCCCTATTTATATCTACCCGGCCATTTGCTGAATACCCCTATTGCGGCCCACTGCGGGCTAACCGAATCGCTCTTCAGGCAGCTAAACTCGCCGGGCTATTTCACCGTGTATCCGCCCGTCAATCAGGCGTTGTTTGGGTTGGCGGCCTGGCTCTCGCCCAATAGCCTGTTGGGCAATGTTGTCTGGCTACGGGTACCCATTGTGGGAGCCGAAATTGGCTCGCTTTGGCTGATGGTGGGTTTGTTGCGCCGTTTCGGCCTGTCGCCCAACCTGGCGTTGCGCTACGGCCTGAATCCGCTCGTGATTCTGGAGCTGACCGGTAACCTGCACTTCGAGGCCGTCATGCTCTTTTTCACACTGCTGGCCACCCGGCTGCTGCTGAATCGGTGCCGGGTGGCCTCGGCGGGGGCTTTGGCGATGGCCATTGGCACCAAGCTGCTGCCGTTGCTGCTATTGCCCTTGCTGGTGCGTCGGCTGGGCTGGCGAATGGGACTTGGTTATGCCCTGCTAACGGGCGGCATGACAGCGGCCCTGTTTGTGCCCTTCGCCAGTCTGGAGCTGGCCCGGAACCTCTTTTCGAGCCTTGCGCTGTATTTCCAGAAATTTGAGTTCAACGCCAGCGTTTATTATGTGCTGCGGGCCGCTGGCTACTGGATCAAGGGCTACAATGCCATCGAACGGATTGGGTTTTGGCTGTCGGTCACGACGACAGTAAGTATTTTGTGGATTGCTTTCCGGTGGCGCACCACACCGGCTCCCGTTTTGATAATTACCACACTCACGCTCTATTTTGCGTTTGCCACCACGGTTCACCCCTGGTATGTTACCACGCTGGTAGCTGCTTCGGTGTTCGCGCGGTTTCGCTATCCAGTTGTTTGGTCGGGCCTGATTCCACTGTCTTATTTTACCTATGCCAACCACCCCTACCACGAGAACCTCTGGCTAACGGCCCTTGAATATGGCATTGTACTGATACTGGGGTTGACGGAGTGGCGGTTATACCGGCGGGCCACTGGTTGTGGCCTCGCAAAGCCGGGACCGAATTCCGCCTGAGGGGCAGTACGAGACCTCCCGGTTTTCACCGGAATAATACCTCAAAACTGCCAAAATCGTCGGGTTTCTGAATTTTGTAGGTTTTCAGCCACGCCTTCAGGTAAACCGGGTCCGCCAGGTCTTTCACATCGCGCTTCACGTCTTTGATGCTGCGTTTCAAATCCCGGATGTCGTTTTTAAACGCCATTTCCAGCCCCAGCGCCGAGCCAACCATCATCAGGGATTTACCAAGCGCAGCCGACAGCTGACTTTGCAGGCCATATAGTTCCTGACCCAGTTCTTCGGCCTGCTGTTTCAGAATTTTGTTGTAGTATTTTAGCTGGTCTTCGGCCAGCGTTTCCAGGTGGGCCTGATCAATGCGGTCATATTCGAGCTGGAGCCGAAACAGGGCCAGCAGGTCGCTTTTCTCGTAGGCTTCGGTAATGCGCTGCATGATGCCGGTTTTGCGGGCTTTTTCGGCTTCGTCGGGTTCCCGATCGGGGTGAAACGCTTTCACCAGGTCCATATACAGCGTCCGAACGGCCTTGGTAATATTACGTTCTTCGAGTTGCTTTTTGGCTTCGCGCTCCTGCTGTTTGGCCGATTTGGGTTTGGCTGATTTTCCCGTTCGGGCCTGGTTCGGGTCATCGCCGGGAGCGGTTTGGCTGCGCCCGTTGGTTGGCCCAAAGGGCTCTCCACTGGCATGGCGGGCTTGCATCTGCTCTTCTATGTAGGCCATAAATTTCGCCTGCGTGCTCACATCAACATCATCGTCGAAAGTGATGCCGTACATCGATGTCATCATCTCTTTCATCACCTCCGAAATCTGCCCATCAGCTTCGGCATCGACCGTATCGAAACCCTCGTCATTGTATTTGTCGAAAATGGGCTTCAATTCTTCCATTTCATGCTGGCTAATCAGGTCGAAAGTCAGGTCAATGATAATATTAGCCAGCTTTTTCCGCTCGGTTTTGGTGGTTCCGGGCCGGTCGTGTGCCCGGTCGAACACCTGCACCAGACTGACCCGATGTTCGTTATACTCGTGTAGCAACGGGACATATTCGCTGTTAACGCGTTGCTGAACACTGTTAGCAGCCGTTCGGAAGCTATTGAGTTCAAGCTCGAGTTCATCAATTTTTTTGGTAAGCCGGTTAAACTCTTTCTGGGCTTTGGAGAGCGGCTTTTTGTCTGGTCCGGGTGTTGGAATACGGACCATCTGGGTTTCTGTCATTGGTCGATATGGTGTTGGTGATGTTGGGCAAAGATAACAGGTCTGCTTTTGAGGGGCCCGTTATTCAGAAAAAAACCAGCATTCGTCGGCCTATTTGACCCAGGCTGGCGCGTCCTGCTCGATGGCGTGGCGGATTTTGGCCACAATCTCCTCAACGGTGTCATCGGCCCCAAACTGGAGGGGTTCTTTAAAACGAACCGTCAGGAGGGTATTTCTTTTTTTAAAACGCAGCCCTTTCTTATCGAAAGCCCGCCGAAAGCCGTTGATAACGACTGGTATTACAATGGGTTCATTATTTTTGATGAGGTGGCCTGTACCCTTCCGAACGGGCGCGTAGGGGCTGGTGGTGCCCTGCGGAAAACTGACCACCCAGCCGTGGGCGAGGGCCTGGGCAATTTTGTCGTTGGCCGTGGTGTCCACTTCCCGTTTCACCTCCCGCCCTTCGGCCCGCCACGAGCGTTCGACGGTGAGTGCGCCACCGATGGCAAAAATCCGGGGTAAAATACCCTTGCTCATCGTTTCGGAAGCGGCCACATAATATTGCCGTGCTCGGGGGCCAAACAGGTACAGGGGCGGCAACAGCGTATTTTGAAACCCCCACTTGACGGCGCAGAATATCTGAAAAAATGCGATAACGTCGGCAAAATACGTCTGGTGATTCGACAGAAAAAGGACGTTGTTGATGGGTAGATTTTCCAGATTCTCGGTGCCTTCTATCTGAATCCTGTTCACCACCGTATAGCGGGCATAGGTTATCCAGCCCACTACGCCAATCATAATACGTCTGACCAACAGCGAGTTGCCAAACGGGTCCCGTTCGAGCAGACCCAATACATCCAAAGGCATCAGGAAGCGGGGCAGGTAGCTGAATTTGGTTGGCTTAACGTATTTCATGGTCAATTGGGGTCGGCGGTAGCTGGTAAAGTTACGAGACCAAGCCAATGATTTCAAGAAAAAGTGCCAACCGCCCACCGCAGTCGGCATGGCCCGACCGCGCCGTGGCCCGCAGTGGTGCTTGACGGGTTGCCGATTATTGTTTTGGGAAGTCGATTAATCCTTCGCCAAATCGGGCTGTCAAACCGGCAAATCAACCAACACGCAGCCTATTGCCAACGCTCTACACGATCAGATTCATGTTTCACATTTCTACCTTTTCTTCCATTACAGCCATGAAACGAATTGTGCTTGCCGGTGTTGCCGCGTTGGGATTGTTGCTTACACAATCGTCTTTTGCCCAAATCCAGGTTGGATTTAGGGGCGGGGCCAATTGGGGTTTCGTCTCCAAACCCACTTTTCTGGGCAACCTCACGCCCGACCTTCACCCATCGGCAGGTCCTACGGGGGCCATTTTCTTAGATATTCCCCTGAGCGACCGTCTGTCGTTCCGGCCCGAAATTGCCTACGTTCAAAAAGGATTTCTGGTCAAAGAGGGCTTCGACATCAACCTCGGCGG
>JAYVAP010000322.1:0-2744 GCA_043750915.1 Spirosoma sp.
GATGGATCAAACCAGTATACCCACGATCATAATGACACAATCGTTTATCACCGACAATTTTATGCTGGACAATGACTATGCCCGAAGTCTGTATTTCGACTACGTGCAGTTGTTGCCTATCGTGGATTATCACAATCACCTGCCGCCCGACGAGGTAGCGGAGAACAAACGTTATGCTAACCTGACCGAAATCTGGCTTAAAGGCGATCACTACAAATGGCGGGCCATGCGGGCAAATGACGTTGACGAATCGCTCATTACCGGCTTGCAATCAAGCGATTATGATAAGTTCAAAGCCTGGGCACACACCGTGCCCTATACCATGCGAAACCCATTGTACCATTGGACACACATGGAGCTTAAACGGCCGTTTGGCATTGAGGGCCTGCTGAACGAAGCCTCGGCCCGGCAAATTTACGACCACTGCACTGGGCAACTACAGGACCGATGGTCGGCGCGGACGCTGATGGCCGAGTACGACGTGCGCATAATCTGCACTACCGACGACCCTACCGACGACCTTCGTCACCACCAGGCGTATGCCCGTGAAGGCCACGCGTTGACGATGTTTCCTACTTTCCGGCCCGACGCGCTGTTGCCCGTCAATGGTGTTGACTGGCGGGGCCGCGTAGATGCCCTGGCAACGGCGGCCCAAATGCCGATCTATGACCTGGATTCTTTTCTGGAAGCCCTCACCCGCCGAATAAAAGCCTTTCAGGCAATGGGTTGCCGGGCTTCCGATCATGGTCTGGAACAGATGCCGCCCGTAGCCATTCAGACAAAATTGGTGGAGGCTAACTTTAAGAAGCTACTTGATGGACAGGTGATTGATGCCGACCTGATCGGTTCTTTGCAGGGGTTTGTGCTGCTCCACCTGTGCCGGCAATACCATCAGTGCGGCTGGGTGCAGCAGTTTCACCTCGGCGCGTTGCGGAACGTGAATACCCGGCTGTATGCCCGGATGGGGCCAAACGTGGGTGGTGATTCCATCAGCGATTTGCCGCAGATGCACCGGCTGGCCCGGTTCATGGATGCCCTTGACCAGACCAACGAGTTGGCAAAAACGGTGCTGTATAACCTCAATCCTGCCGATAACGAAGCCTTTGCTGCTATGACTGGTAATTTTCAGGTTGGTGCCCTGCAACAGGGGAGCGTGCCGGGCAAAATTCAGTGGGGGGCGGGCTGGTGGTTTCTCGACCAGAAAGATGGCATAGAAACCCAGCTAAACACCCTCTCTAAGATTGGCCTGCTGAGTCGGTTTGTGGGTATGGTTACCGACTCGCGGAGTTTTTTGTCGTTTTCCCGGCACGACTATTTCCGCCGGATTCTCTGCAATCTGATTGGTCGTGATGTTCAAAACGGCCTGGTTCCAAATGATATAGCCTGGCTGGGGCAGATGGCAGCCAATATTTCGTATCATAACACGGTCAATTATTTTGGCTGGCAAACTGCTTCTGCTGATCATCATGGAGTCTGTTAATCCTGTTACCACCGCGCCCGGCCTGACCGATTCAGGCCCACCTACCACCTATCGCTGGCGGATTGTGGCCCTGCTATTTTTTGCCACAACGATTAATTACCTTGACCGGCAGGTAATTAGCCTGCTGAAGCCGTTACTTGAAAAGGAATTCAGCTGGACAGAATCAGACTATGCGGGTATTGTCATGGCCTTTACGGTAGCCTACGGAACGAGTACGTTGCTGGTGGGCTACGTCATTGATCGTATTGGTACCAAAATTGGTTACGTTGCCAGTATTGCCGTTTGGAGTGTGGCAGCTATGGCTCACGCCCTGGCGGGCAGCACGGCGGGGTTTATGGTGGCGCGGGTGCTGCTGGGTATCGGCGAAGCGGGAAATTTTCCTGCCAGCATCAAAACCGTTGCCGAGTGGTTCCCTAAAAAAGAACGCGCTTTTGCAACAGGTCTCTTCAACGCCGGAGCCAACATTGGCGCGGTGGCAGCGCCTGCACTCGTGCCGGCATTGGCCCTGGCGGTTGGCTGGCGCATGACGTTTGTGCTGACGGGCGCAGTAGGTTTTATCTGGATTATTTTCTGGTGGATTTTCTATGAAACCCCCGCCCGGCAACGACGCGCCAACGCGGCCGAACTGGCCCACATCAATAGCGATGATGTGGGGTTAACCCCAACGACTGTTTCGGTGGGATCCTGGCGCGGGGTGTTTCAGAAAAAAGCGATCTGGGGTTTTATGCTCGGCAAATTATTTACCGATCCTATCTGGTGGTTTTTTCTTTTCTGGTTGCCGTCATACCTTTCACAAACGTATAATCTTGATCTTAAAAAATTAGGGTTACCCTTGATTTTTATTTACTTAGCTGCAACTATTGGCAGCGTGGGTGGTGGTTGGCTGTCGTCGTCGCTGATTCGGCGGGGCTGGTCGCCAACGCGCGCCCGGCAGTATGCCATGTTGCTGTTTGCCGTTTGTGTGATGCCGGTAATGCTCATCCAGCAATTTACCGATATCTGGCCCGCCGTTGCTATTTTAGGTCTGGCCGTAGCCGCGCATCAGGCATGGTCGGCAAATGTGTTTACGGTGGCTTCAGATGTGTTTCCAAAACAGGTGCTGAGCCTGGTAGTTGGTTTTGGTACAATGGCCGGTACGCTCGGCGGGAGCGTTTTTCCGTTGCTCGTAGGCCGGATTCTCGATCATTATAAAGCCCTGGGGCAATTGTCGCAGGGGTATTATCTCCTGTTTTATATCGCTGGATTTGCTTATTTGGTAGCGTGG
>JAYVAP010000323.1:0-2788 GCA_043750915.1 Spirosoma sp.
TTCCATTCCCTTTTGCTCGGCTTCTTCCTGAGCGGTCTCAAAAATGGCTTTCCAGTCTCGATACACCTTTAAACTGTCGAGGTAAGAACTATAGTCTTTCGGGTTGAATTTGGCAATTTCAGCTGCTTCAAACAGTCGCTTAAAAATACGCTCCTGCAACTTCACTGGCCGTTCCTGCAAATCGGGTAAACGCTTCAGTACGTATAACCATTTGTCATACTGAGTTTCCAGCTCGTCTTCCCGCTTGGTGAAATTTGGCATTTCCAGGTAGATATACGTCAGCTTATCATAAAATACCCGACATTGCTCATCCTTTAGTTGGATGACGTGCTTCACACGTTGTTCGGCTTTGTCTTCCGAAAAAACAAAATCGAGAATGCCAATTAGATACACAGCCGATAACTTATAATTCCAACCGCCTTTAAGTGCCTGCTGCTGAATAGGGAAAGTCGTGTAATAGACACTGCGGTCAACGAAGAAATTCTGCTTCGCTTTCTGCATCTCTACAACGAATTGCTCGCCATTCTGACCAACGCAAAAGATGTCGAATATGGACCGTCGGTCATGTTCACTGCGTCCTACCTGCTCGTTGGAGGCATAGGTCAGGTCCTGAATATGGTGTTTTTTTGGTAGTAACTGATTCAAAAAATCGACCAGTAGTTCTTTATTAACTTCGGTACCGAACAGGGTTTTAAAGCCAAAATCAGTGAAGGGATTCACATACCGGTCTTCTAACATAGGAGCCATGTTCATCAGGTTTGGTTAGTCTTTAATAATCAACGCCACACAATGGGCCGCAATGCCTTCGCCCCGACCCACAAAGCCGATGTGCTCGGAGGTAGTGGCCTTGATGGAGATATCGTCTTCGGGAATGGCCATAACCCCGGCCAGACACGTTTTCATGGCGGGAATATACGGATTCAGTTTCGGCTCCTGTAAGACTACCGTTACGTCGACGTTCGAAATTTCGTAACCGGCTTCCCGGACCATTCGGAGCACTTCGGTGAGCAGCAGCTTGCTATCGACACCTTTCCAGCGCGGGTCTTTGTCCGAAAAATGATACCCGATGTTGCGCATATTAGCGGCTCCCAGCAGGGCATCGCACAGCACATGACACACCACATCGGCATCGGAATGGCCCACCGGACCGAACGGAGCCGGAATCAAGATGCCACCGAGCCAAAAGGCCCGGTCCGTTTCGAGCCGGTGAACATCGTAGCCCTGACCAACGCGTATTTTCATAAAGCAAAGCCATTTTTCCGAAGATAGACTTCGGGTTGAAGCGGAAAATCGCCACGGGCATACGATCCGTAGAGAATTACCCGGTCGAGCCGGTCGTCGTAGCGTTCGGTAAGTGCCTGCTTCACGTCCTGCGAAAGAGCCCGTAGCTGGTCGGCCGTGAGTGGTTCAGGATCGTAGGTGATTTTCATGACGGTTGGCACTTCGGTCTACGCGGCTGTTTCTTCCCGACCTACGCGGCCCGCCGGTAATAAAGGGTGGAGCAGTTTTCTTTCCGCAGCACCTGCCGGGCCATGGCCTGCACTGTCTCCGGCGTAACGGCCTGGATCTGGGCGGCTTCCTGATTGGCCAGCTCAGGGTCGCCGGCATTGGCGGCAAAGGCGAGGTTCATGGCCCGGTTCAGCAACTCAACTTCCGAAAAAGCCAGCGTGGCTTCGGCCTGGTTTTTCACTTTGGCTAATTCCTCCTCCTCAACGGGGTGGTCCATAAAATCGGCCACAATGGCTTCCACAGCCGCATCGGCTTCTTCGAGGGAAACACCTTCGTTCAGTGTTCCCTGCACCACCAGCAGACCCGGATCGTCGGACGAGGTGAGGTAAGCACCCACGTTGCTGAACAGCGGGTTGTCGCGCAGCAACTGCTGGTATAGCCGCGACGATTTGCTCCGGCCCAGCATATCGCTCAACAAATCGGTTGTCTGGTAGCCTGCCTCAAACCGGCCGGGCATGTGCCAGGCTTTGTAGAGGCCATTGAGCGGAACTTTAGCCGATATGTCCAGGTGGCGGGCGGCAGTTTGCAACGGCTCCTGGGGCACATTGCGGGTGTATGGTTCACCGGCCGGAATGGGCGCGAACCACTTGGCGCAGAGCTGCTTGACCTGCTCGGTTGTTACGTTGCCTGCAACCACCAGCACGGCGTTGTTGGGCAGGTAATATTTATAGAAAAAAGCCCGTACGTCGTCAAGCGTGGCGTTTTCGATGTGGCTGATGTCTTTGCCAATGGTGGCCCAGCGGTAGGGGTGCTGCGCATAGACCAGCGGACGAAGTTTGAGCCATACATCGCCATAGGGTTGGTTGAGGTAACGCTGTTTGAACTCCTCGATTACTACTTTCTGCTGCACCGCCAGCACCTGCGGGTCGAAGGAAAGGCTCAGCATCCGGTCCGATTCGAGCCAGAACGCCGTTTCCAGGTTGGCCGCCGGGAGCGTGATATAGTAGTTTGTCAGGTCGGGGCTGGTGAAGGCATTATTTTCGCCCCCCACTTTTTGCAGCGGCTCGTCGTAACTCGGAATGTGGCGCGAGCCGCCAAACATCAGGTGCTCAAACAGATGCGCAAAACCTGTCCGGCCGGGGTCCTCATCGCGCGAGCCAACATTATATAGGATATTGACGGCCGCTATGGGCGTTGCGTTGTCTTCGTGGACAAAAACCTTCAGGCCGTTGTCGAGCACAAACTGGTCGTAATGGATCATGAATATAACTTTTGCGGATAGCCCTCGTTAGATAATACGCAATACACAAAAGTACGATTATGCCCGTACAGAATCAAA
>JAYVAP010000324.1:0-3282 GCA_043750915.1 Spirosoma sp.
CGGCCCGTTACCCGCGAAATCCCCGCCTTACCGTTGTAGCGGACGTGCTCACCCGTAACAATGGCTTTGCGGTCTTTGGCCACCATGATCACGTTGCCCCGCGCAATGCCCAGCTCCGACACGTTGTCGTAGTAGAGCGAGTCGCCGGTGAGCCGGTATTTGGGGGTATCGACGGTTGCCCGGCGCTGAAAATTGGAGATGCCCGTGCTCGTATTGTATTGGCCTTCGGTGGCCGTTAGCACGCCATCTTTGTTAACGATTCGGGTAGGTCCCTGAAAAGTGGCCAGCCGGGAGAGGGAATTGTAGCGCAGCGAATCGGCCGTGAGCGTACCTTTGGGGTTTACCAGCCTGACGTTCTGCCGAAACGTGAAGAGCTTGGTGCGCGTATCGTAGTAGCCTTCGCGGCTGGTCAGCACGTTTTCTTTGTCCACGATGCGGCCGGGCCGGGGGTAGTGCGCCACGCCCGACAGCATGTCGTAGTCGAGTTGGGCGGTGGTCAGGGTCATCTTGCGGTCGCGCATCACCACGTGGCCGCGCAGATCGGCCTGCCGGGTGTTGCCATAATAAAACATGGTGTCGCCCCGCACGTTGATGGTGTCGCCCTGAACGATCCGCACATTGCCGTAGGCCTCGATCACGTTGGTGGTTACGTTCTGAATGGCCAGGTCGCAGTACATGAGCACGCCTTTCTGCCGAAACCGAACGTTGTTGTAAATTTTCCGGACCGACTGGCCGGGCACGTTTACGCCCACCAAACTGTCGGCACCGGGCAGCAGCTCAACTTTTTCGGCGGGTATGCCCGCTCCACCCGCCATGGGTGGCCGCCCGGTTTGCGCCCACCCATCCACCGACAGCAGCAGCAGGCCGGGCAGCAGGAACAAAGCAAGGGTGTAGCGGAGAAAACGAACCATAAGGACAAAAATACGGCTTCGGGCCGGTATCAGATGCTGGAACAACGCTTTTTAGGATTTATTAACGACAACCGGCTGGTTGGTCCGGCAGATTGTGTCTTGCTGGCTGTGAGTGGCGGGCTCGATTCGGTGGTGATGGCCGACCTGTTCCGGCGCACCAACCAGCCATTTGCCCTGGCCCACGTCAACTTTGGGCTGCGCGGTACCGAGTCGGAGGGCGATGCCGTTTTTGTGCAAAACATGGCCGAACATTATGGCGTTCCGTTTCACCTCACCCGCTTCGACACGGCTGCCGTGGCCGCCCGGCGGGGTATGTCCATTCAGATGGCCGCCCGCGCGCTGCGCTACGATTGGTTTGCCGAGTTGCGCCAAACCCACGGTTACCCGGCTGTGGCAACGGCCCACCACCAGAACGACGTGCTGGAAACACTGCTGCTCAACCTGACGCGCGGCACCGGACTGGCCGGGCTGCACGGCATTGCGGCCCGGCAGGGAAACGTGATCCGGCCAGTGCTGTTTGCCACCCGCAACGAACTGGCCGCCCACGCCCTGGCCCATGCCCTGACCCACCGCGAAGACCGCTCCAACGCCACCGATGCTTATGCCCGCAACCGCATTCGCCACCACGTGATTCCCGTGCTTACCCACCTCAATCCGGGCCTGTGGCAAACCCTGCCCCGCACCGTGGAGCGGCTGCGGGCGGCCGAAACCCTGGTCCGGGCCGAACTCGACCGCTCGTGGCAGGCCCTGGCCGAACCCATCGCAAACGGGCTGTTTTTGCCGACCCACAACCTGCTGACCCAGCCCGAGCTGGCCTTTCGGCTGGCCGAGTGGCTGAAACCGTATGGCTTCACCACCGACCAGGCCGGGCAGCTCATGAAAGCACTACACCGGGAAACGGGGCAGGTGTTCTGCTCACCAACGCACCGGCTGGTACATGACCGGCTGCCCAACGGCACCACGGGCCTGCTGCTGGCCCCGCTGGCTGCGGTTCCGAACTACGAAATCGTGCTGACGGACTGGCCCGATGCCCCGGTAGCCGTGGCAGAACAATTCACGCTGACCGTGGAGCGGGTGGACAAACCCGCCCATTTTCAGCCCCCGACCGACCCCGCCATTGCCTTCCTGGATGCTGACTGGCTGCTTTTTCCGCTGACCATCCGCCCCTGGCAACCCGGCGACCGTTTCCGCCCGCTGGGCATGCAGGGCACTAAATTGGTGAGCGACCTGCTGAACGACCTCAAACTAAGCCGTTTTGAACGCGAACAAACGGCTGTGTTGTGCGCAGGCGATAACGAAATTGCCTGGGTCATTGGCCATCGGATCGGGCATCGTTTCCGGGTGCGGTCCAACACTAAGCGCATTGGGATGATTTCGTTGCTAAAGGGGGGTAAGATGTCTTCTGGTGCATTTGTAGCTTTGCAGAAATGAGTTACTCAACTCACTGATAATTAGTGTATATGACTACCATTCGTATTGACGACAAAGACCCGGGTCTGCTGACCGTATCTTTTCCTGAAGATTCTGTCGGCAACGACTTGATACGCGAAGTGCCGGGCCGACGGTGGAGTTACTCGCGCCGGTGCTGGCTCGTTCCCAACACCCGCGAGAGTGTGGTGAAATTAGGTCAATTGTTCGGCAAAGACTATTGCCGTTTCAACGAAGCCGTTGTCCGGCTCTACAAGCCCATGGCTTCAGCGATAGACATTGAGCAAGCTACAAATCCGCCGTGGCCACCCGTTAGCAAACGCCTGCATCGCCTGCCGTTCCGCTACGCTCCACCAATGCCGAACGCGGCCCGACGCGAATACAACCGCCATCCGGTTATTGTAGCCCTGTGCAATACACTTCGGGTACAGGCTTATAGCTACAAAACACTGAAAAACTACAGACAGGCCCTGATCGCCCTCATTCAGTATGCCGGCCAAAAACCGCTCGACCAGATAACAAAGCAACAATATCAGCAGTACCTGCTCTTTTTGGTCGATAAAAAGCGGCTCAGTGCATCTACCATGAACGTCCACATCAACGGTTGGAAGTTTTATCAGGAAAAAGTTTTACTTCGCGATAAAGCATTTTATGATGTTGCCTATCCGCGTCAGGCTACCAAACTGCCAACCGTATACAGTGTGGCAGAGGTAAAAGCGATTTTCGACGCCACAACGAGTCTTAAATACCGAACTGTATTCAAGCTCGTTTACGCCACCGGCCTGCGCGTGAGCGAAGTGGCCTGCCTGCGCCTGATTGACCTCGACCGGACTCGACGGCTCATCACCGTGCGGGGCGGCAAGGGCAAAAAAGACCGGATCGTGATGTTAACTGACAAACTCGAAGCGGCTATTTACGAGTACCTGACGCAACACAAGCCTAA
>JAYVAP010000325.1:0-2306 GCA_043750915.1 Spirosoma sp.
GACAAACGCCAGTGGGTGCTTCGGGAAAGTGAGCGGCCCCAGCAGGTCGGGTGCCAGGCCAGGCCAGTCGCGCACGGGCTGGTCCATCAGCCGCTGGTAGGCCCCGCCGTCGGTGCCCAGCAGGCGGGCCGTGTCGGCAACGGAGCCGGTGAGCAGAGCCGCGCTGCCCCCGTCGAAGGGGTGGGCGGCTGCCACGGGGGGCGTGATGAATTCCAGCCCGAACTGGTGGAGTGGCAGGGTTTTGAAAAATGGCGAATCGACGGCAAGCGGATGAATGGCTGACCCCACATCGTGCCGGAAACCGGGCAGCGTCAGTTCGGCCGTGCGCATACCCCCGCCAACGGTTGGCTTCGCTTCCACAATCAGCACCGAGCGTCCGGCCTGCTGCAACACAATGGCAGCCGCCAGCCCGTTGGGACCGGCGCCAACCACGATGGTATCGTAATCGCGGGTTGGTAAGGGCATTACAGGTACCGTTCCGTGATGTGTGCGGTACGCTCGCCCGTTTCTGTCACCAACGGGTGGCGTGGTTGGCCCAGGGCTGTTTCCAGCTCCTCAATGGTATCTTTGAAGAGCAAATAAACCGGAATGGGGTGGTTCTCCGCTTTGCTTTTGATATACATCAGCGAGGGGCGTACCGTGCCCGTTGCTGCCAGTTCGTTATACTGTTGTTTGGCCGCAGCCAAGCCTGCATCGGTTGCGCCAAACGACACAACGCGCTCGGGCAGGGGATGGGCTTTGCGGTGGGCCAACTGAGCGTCCAGCGTGGCCAGCAGGTGTTTGAGGTGAAACGTATCTTTGCCGGTACGGATGCGCTCGCGGAGCGATTGCCGGATCAGGTAGGTCAGAGAATTGGTTAGGTTCATGCCAATTTCGGCCATCTGCTTGAAAATCAGCGACGACGGCGACATGCCCGGAATGGTGTTTGGGTCGTGTAGCAACACATCGCCCGCCGGGGTCAGAAATCCGTCGATGCGGGCATAAACGTTGATGCCGAGCCGCGTGAAAACGGTTTCGACGGCCAGCTGAATTTTGCGGTTATTTTCCAGACTTGTATCAACCGGAATGCGCTTTTTGGCCACGTTATTTTTATACTTCGTCTCAAAATCGAAAGCCGTGGCGTTGTAGATTTCGGTGGGCGGCAGGGCAATCGCCACCTGATCGTCGTCCTGAATGACCCCGCACGAGAACTCCTGCCCACTGATGAACTCTTCGAACAGCACCTCATCTTCGGCGTTTACGGAGGCCAGCGTAATTGGCCCGCTGGCCGACAGGGCATCTAATTTCCGGACAAACTCAGCCGGGTGCCCGATCACCTCACCCGTTTGCTCGATAACGAGCGGAAAACTGATGCCCGAATCCAGACTGACCATTTTCTGCGCCAGATCGTGTTTTTCCGTGGCCGACAAAGCCGCCCATTCGCTCAGTTTATTCCAGCCGTCGGCCTGAACATGCATGGTAAAAAAACATTGCTCCACGCCCTGGCAAAACTGGCTCAGATCGGCTTCGCGCACGATAACCACGCCAATGCTCGATCCCTGATGGGGGGCTTTGATAACGATGGGCAAACCCAGATGGGACACCAGCGACTGGAAAAATTGCGCTTTGTCGGCCCGTTCATAGGCGTCGCGCCCAATGGTGGACGTTTTTTTTTGCTGCCCATTGGCGAGGGCAATCAGGTCGTTTTGCAGGATTTTGTTAATGCCCACCGCCGACCCCACCAAACCCGGACCGGTATAGGGTATTTTGAACCACTCCAGCAGCCCCTGAATGGCACCGTCTTCGCAGTCGGGGCCGTGCATGGCCAAAAATGCCAGGTCGAAATGGTCACGGAAGTGTTCGGGCTGCAGTTGGGGCAGCAGGGTATCGAGCGCGTCGGTGCCGCGCGATTCGTCGTAGACCCAAAAGCCGGAGTCGTCCTGGGGCAGCGCATCAAGCAGGGAGCTGGCCCCCAGAAAATCGGGCTGAACAAGCCGAAACCGACCGCGCCCGTCGACAAACACGAGCACTGGCTCAAACAAACCTTTGTCTAAGTTAGCCAGGGCCGTGCGCCCGCCCGCGTAGGATACCTCGCGCTCCCGCGCCGGTCCGCCAAAGAAAATGCCTATTTTCACTGAGTAGGGGAGATAATAAGTACTGGGACGTAATTATTTAGATATACCAATCTTGTTTTAAAGGCTACTCTACCCCTAAATCCCCTAAAGGACGGTCGGCCGCTGCCGGACTTTGTCCAAGCATAAGCAAAGTCCGGCAGCGGCCGACCGTCCTTTAGGGAATTTAGGGGTAGAGTAGCCTTTAAAACAAGA
>JAYVAP010000326.1:0-13832 GCA_043750915.1 Spirosoma sp.
GGCCAGCAACACCAAGCCGCCCGAAATAAGCAGGCAAATTATCAGGAGCCAGTACCACGAAATCCGGCGCAGGAGCACCCCCGCCCCAAACCGCCCCAGCGCCGTGGAAGCCGCCAGAATACTTGCCATCTGAATGCTCAGCGAAGTGGGCAGCTTCAGAATCGTCTTGTTGAAGGTGGGTAGCCAGCTCATAATACCCTGCTCCATCAGTACATACGTAAATGCCGTTAGTACGAACACCAGCACTACGGGCGTAATGGCCAGCCGAAGCATACCGATCATATCGCTGCCCCCCGTTGAACCGGCGGCTTCGGGGGTTACACCCGACTCGTCGATGGGCGTACTGAGCAGTAGTAAAAAAGCAGCAAACGCAATGCCCGCCAGCACATAATAAACCGTTAGCCAGGCAAGAGACTTCGGGTTGCTATCGTCAACGAACGCGCTGAACAGGAAATAGCCACTCAAAACGCCGATCATGAAAAATGATTCCAGAAAATTCATGAAACTGGCATGTTCATCACGGTCCTTGGTAATCAGCCCGATGGTGGCAAAAACCGATACCTTGATGAGTGCGAAACTGGCTCCTGTGACCGCAAAGAGCAGTTTTGTGGTCCAGAAAGCAGGCACCTGCGGCATGATCAAACACGCCACCCCCACCATGCCCAGTGCCAGCAACATAGACCGTTTATAACCGATGCGGGTAATAAACGAAGCTACCAGAAACGACACAGCCGCAATGGTGAGGTCTTTGAAAGCCTCCAGCACACTGGCCGACGATGCCGAGACACCGTAGTTATTCTGAACCTGCAAAATCACCGTGCCTACGCTGTTGAGCAGGATGGCAAAAACAAAATAGTTGAGCAGCAAAGAAAGTTTTATGCGCCAGTGAGCCATGTTTGTAGGTAGGTAACGCGGATATGCTGTCCGCCGATCTGAAAAAATACACGCCAATGAATCCCCTGTATGAGTGAGCCAGCGAGCCGACTGACCATTGGCAACCCACACAAAAGCACCGCTTTGACGGCGCTAACGGGTTTCGATTTGCCGACTTTTATGGGAATGGCCCGCAATCTGGGCAAAGTTCGCAACTTTACGGTAAAGTTTATTTTTTGACCTGCTGCCGGCCAACGCAGCCCAAAAACCGAATCGACCTTGACACACGCGACCCGCCCGCCCGCACCCGACCAGTTGCTTGGCAATCTCTTTGCCGATGTGCAGCTAAGCGGCCTCTTTTCTGATTCCAAAACGTTTGTCGACTGCCTCCCCAAGCTGGCACCCGATGTGCTGCTGGCCCTGTATGAAACCGAAAAAGCGCGTCCCGGCTTCGACCTGAACGCGTTCATACGGGCGCACTTTATCATACCGGTCTCGGGCACATCAAACTATGTCAGTGATACGAATATGAGCGCGGCCGAGCACATCGACCGGCTCTGGAAACACCTGACGCGCCCCGCCGATGTGGCCGATGCCCGTGATGTGGCGCATGGCGATTCGCGGGTGCCGTTGCCGTTTCCCTACGTGGTGCCGGGCGGGCGGTTCAACGAGATTTTTTACTGGGACAGCTATTTTACCATGCTGGGCCTGAAAGAAACCGGCCGCATCGACCTGATGTGGGCTATGCTCGACAATTTCGCCCACCTCATCGACCAGTTTGGTTATATACCCAACGGTAACCGAACGTATTTTCTGAGCCGCTCACAGCCGCCATTTTTTGTGATGATGGTACGGCTGCTGGGCGAAGTAGTTGGGCCGGAGCCGCTGATCAAATATTTGCCCCAGTTGCAAAAGGAATACGATTTCTGGATGCAGGGAGCAGACCAGCTTACCGAGAGCCATACCGCCGTCAAACGCGTTGTGCGCACACCGGGTGGCGGCATCCTGAACCGCTATTGGGACGATACACCCAGACCCCGCCCCGAAGCCTACCGGGAAGAAATTGACCTGACCAAAAAAACCGACCAACTCGGCATTGCCCCCGAAACGCTGTATACGCACATCCGGGCGGCCTGTGAGTCAGGCTGGGATTTCAGCAGCCGCTGGTTTGCCGATGATGCCTCTTTAACCACCATCCGGGCGGCCAACGTGGTGCCCATCGACCTGAACGTTCTGCTGTATGAACTCGAAGTAACGCTTTCGCTGGCCTATGAGTGTGTGGATATGATGGATAAGGGCAATGAATATATCCTGTTAGCCATCAATCGGCTGGACGATATTCAATTCTTTTTTTGGGATGACGCGATGGGGTATTACTTTGATTGTGATCTGGAAACGTTCAAACCCATTCTGAATCAAACGCTGGCCGGGGTGTTCCCGCTTTTTTCGGATATAGCCACGCCCGAACAGGCCGCCTGCGTGCATAACAACCTCAAAGCCGATTTCCTCCAGGCGGGCGGCTGGGTAACAACACTCAACAATACGGGCCAGCAATGGGACTGGCCCAACGGCTGGGCACCCCTCCAGTGGATCGTATACACCGGCCTGAAAAACTACGGGTTTGCCGATACCGCCCGCACTGGCCGCGACCGTTGGCTGGCGCTGAATGACAAAGTGTTCAAAGCAACCGGTAAGATGATGGAGAAATATAACGTTGTTGATGCAGCCCTGACCACCGGCGGGGGCGAATATCCCAATCAGGATGGCTTCGGCTGGACCAACGGCGTGTACCTGGCGTTAGCCGCTGAGCAGGCCAAAGAATGAGCGCAATCAGGTAGGATAGCCAGCACAGCCCTGCTGCCGGGGGCGTAAACCGTCCGTTCTGACGACCGCCTGCTGCGCCCGGCGGCAGCTTATCCCAATCCAGTTGCAACCAGTTGGGCCATCCGGTAGTTTTAGTGTCTGAACATCAACCCGTTTGACCATGACACCGCTTCGCAAACATACTGTTCTCCGGCGCGTAAACGAGATCACCCTCGGCACCACGCTCAGCCTGGCCCTGCTAACCGGCACCATTACCCTGCAAAGCTGCGGCAACAACGCGTCGGAGCAGGCCGAGCGCACCGAAACCAGCTTTGGTAAAGGCGTTCGAACCTACATCACCGAAACCGCACCCGGCAATTTCAAAATCACTGACGAAGTGCCCGCTCAGCCGGGGCAGGCTGGTGCCATTGTCAGTTACGCCGATGGGCACCGCGACACGCTGAGCGTTGAAGCGGCCAAACGACTCGTCGATACCGACGCATCGACCCGCAATTACGCCAGCAATCCGGGCGGCTACAGTCACCATAATGGTTTAGCTAACGTGCTGCTCTGGGGTAGCTTAGGCTACATGATGGGTCGCAATAATTTTGGGGGCCAGTATGCTCAGGACCGGCAGCGGTACGGGTCGGGGGTCTACGCTAATCAGGGGCTGTATCAGCGCTCCTCGCGGTTGGGCGAAACCGTGCGTTCCTCCCGCGTTACCCGCACGGTACGGCCGTCGGGCGGGCGCAGTGGCTTTTTCGGGCGGGGCGGTGGCCGGAGTTTCTCTTCGTAGCAAACCCGCTTAACAATCACTTAATCAACCCGCTCACCCAAATCACTTACCTTTGCCCCCATGAATCGGGATCAGAATTTGAAGCGGCTGCGGGACGAAACCTTCGATATATGCATTATCGGGGCCGGCGCCAGCGGGGCCGGAGCGGCTTTGGATGCAGCCCTGCGCGGCTACCGGGTAGCCCTCATTGACCGGGGCGATGTGGCGGGCGAAACCTCGTCGCGCTCTACCAAGCTCATCCACGGGGGTGTTCGCTATCTGGAGCAGGCCATCAAAAAACTCGATCTGGCGCAGCTTCGGCAGGTGCGCCACGGCCTGGCCGAACGCCGGACCGTGCTGCGCAATGCCCCCCACCTCGCCTATCCGCTGGCCCTGCTGACGCCCGTGTTCAGCGCGTTCGAGGGCCTTTACATTACCATTGGCCTGACGCTTTACGATTTTATTTCGGGGCGGGATTCGTTTCCCAAAGGGCGCTGGCTCAACCGCGCCCGGGCATTGGCCCTCATGCCTACCCTGACCCCCCGCCTGCACAGCGCGGTGTTGTACTACGACGGCCAGCTGAACGACGCCCGCTATGCACTGGCCATTGCCCACTCGGCCGACGAAGCCGGTGCCGCCGTTGCCAACTACGTGGCCGTAACGGGATTTGCCGGAAACAGCGGGCAAATTGAAACGGCCACCGTGTGCGATGCGCTGACGGGCGAAACCTTTTCGGTTCGGGCCAGGGTATTTCTGAACTGCACAGGGCCTTATGCCGATGCGGTCCGGCTGATGGCAAACCCCGCGCTCGAGCAACGCATCAGGCCCAGCAAAGGCGTTCACATTGTTTTGCCCCGCCAAACCCTGCAAAGCGACTGCGCCATCCTGATCCCTAAAACTGCCGACGGTCGCGTGGTATTTGCCATTCCGTTTGGCGATAAAGTCTTCGTTGGCACCACCGACGACGATTATGCTGACCTGGCAAAGGAGCCGGTACTGGAACCCGCCGAAGTCGATTACCTGCTGAACACCCTGCGACCCTACTTGGCCAAAACGCCCGACAAAGCCGACATCCGGGCGGGGTTTGGCGGAATCCGGCCCCTGATTGTGAGCAGCCGGGCCAATACCAAAACCCTCCTGCGCGACCACGAGGTGGAACACGACCCTAAATCGAATCTGCTAAGTTTGCTGGGGGGCAAGTGGACAACCTACCGGCTTATGGCGCAGGATGCCATTGACCGGGCAGGTGAGTTGCTGGGCAAATCAGTAGCCAGCACCACCGAAACGCATTTTCTGGTGGGGGGCGAGCACTACCGGTTCGAGGACTGGCAAACGCTGCACAGTGAGTATGGCCTGCCCGCCGACGTGTGCCGGCACCTTATGCAAACGTATGGAAACCGGGCGGAGCAAGTCGCTAAACTAACGCAGGAGCAACCCCATTTTGCCCAAAAACTAACCGACAGTCTCCCATTTTTAAATGCCGAAGTCGTTTACCAGGTCCGGCATGAAATGGCCGTGACCCTCCGTGACGTGCTGGCCCGGCGCTGGCGGCTCGAACTTGCCGACTGGCAGCTAACCAGCCGCTTAGCGCCTGATGTAGCCCAATTGATGGCGGGCGAGCTGGGCTGGAGCGAAACGCACTGCGCCGGGCAGGTAAGGTCATATCAATCGTTGCTGGCGTCGTATGCCGGGCAGGCTGGCCTGAGCCAGAAAATGGAGTGGGCTGCTATCAACTAACGTTGCACCGGTTGGTGCTGCATTAACTCATTGATAATTTTCTCGACCTGCTGCGCCGGTATTTTCGCGACCAAATACTGATGCCCTTTACCCGCTGCATCCCAGCCATTCGACCCGTCGGGGTTCATCGTCAGCCGACCGGATTTTACCGAGTAATACGGAGCATACCCTTTGATGCCCACCAGTACCGCCGTTTGGTCCCAGCTCATCCGTCCCCCGGCATCTTCGGTAGCTTTGGGTATGCAGATCGCAAACACATCTTTTACGGGGCTGTTGCGTATTTGGACGTTCTGCGTGAGTGGCAAACCGCTGTGAATCTGTTCGCCAATCTCGAAGCCGCTCAACAGCACCGGTGTCGGCCATTTTGCAAATACGACGGTCGCGGCCGGGATGTCCTTGAAAACGTTAAACTCTTTGCCACCAGGAAATTTGCCCGCCATGCTCACTAACTGCTTCACCTTCCGGTTTACCAATGCCTTTCCCGACAAGGGAGAATATTGATCGGGCGAAGACATAAGCAGGTTACATAGGTTGGTCATAAACCCAACTGAAATAATTGTTACGCTACGATCAGGTTGTTTAGCCAGCAATTTACGGTATAGCACAACAGCGTCGGGCACACTGGCATTGCTGCGGATGGCGTGGGGGTAACGGGCCGTGATGGTATCGGACCAATGTTGGCTGTCTTTATCGGCAATAGCTTTTCCTTGGGGCACACCGATGGGCAGATTGGGGCGACCGAAGTAGGTGTTCAGTACGCTCAATACCGCCGTTACCTTCGGGTATTTTGTGCAGGCAATGGTAGCCAGAATCTCCGCCTGTCCACTATCGGCGAGGGCGTGAAGCATGGCGATTGCCCCAACATCATCGTAGTCTGGTCCCATGTCGGTATCGAAAATAACGGGGACGGCCTGCGCTTTCGGAGCTAACTGGCCCGCCACCTGGCCGATCGTCAGCATTAACAGCGTTCCAATCAAAACAAAGGGAATACGAATCATAAGTTATGGTTAGTTTGCCCACAAAAATACCCTCAACAAATACCATACCCTACGGCGTTGTTGATCTTTCCCTTACCAGCCTTATTTCCTGCTGCTATTTTACTCAAATCATTGCCCGTTTCGCCCAGCGCCCAACTCCCCAACCTCGGCTGGGACTGGATGCTCGGCCAGGATACACTACCCTACCTGACCCACGAAGTGGCGCTGGTAACGCCCGCCGAAGTCGACGCTCTATCAACTCATTGACAATTCTTTCGACCTGCTGCGCTCTGGGTATTTTCATGACTAAATACGTATGCCCTTACTGACAAAAAACGGCGAACGATCCATTTGTACTGTCGGATACCGATTGCGGTATAAAGAGATTTTTCATCTGAACTTAATCCAGATAGCACCGTACCTCAAACAACGAAATGGCTACGTCGGGCGACAAATTAGAGACTTTTAATTTTAGATGCTGCGTCGTTATGGGCGCGTTGAACCGGATGGTTCGGCGACTTAAATGATTGTTGGTTACGATGGCCACAACCTGATTGTTACCGTTCAGCACCTCGACCTTATCGGCACAAAAGGGCGATGTGGTTTCGGGATGATGAATCAACACGTTTTCGAGCGGGTTGTCATAATCCGAATCAAAAGCCAGTTCAATGCGGTTCAGCAGCATCGGTGCGGCCCAACTAATGGTAATCATCGGTTCCTGGTCATGCCAGTCGGCTACCCAGGCATTGGGTTGGCCAACCGGGCGTTGGAGGCCGTTCCTGAGATTTTCCGGCCTGAAACAGGCAAGCGGTTGGCTCAGCCGAAAGGCCAGGTTCTGCCCGTTGGGTCGGCGTTCGGGACACCAGAATTCAAACGTGTCAACGCCAATATCTTCGGCTGGCTGCTGCCGTCCGTAGTTTGATACGGCAGGATTAATCTGGTTAAATACCGACAGCAGCCCCGTTATTCGCCCATTGCTTAAAGGCAGCTCGACGTATTCATTTTTAAGAAAAACCACAAACGCATATCCGGCTTCGGGTAAGGCTTGTGTAAACGTAATCGTTACCGTTTGCAAACCTTCATGCAAGGCAATTTCAAATTGTTCGAGCGTAAGCTCGGGCGTGTGGTTTTCGGGTTTGTGGCTTCGGCGCAGCGCCACATATAAGATCGTAGGCTGGCTGGCCCGCACATCGAGCGTGATAGTGGGCAGCGGCTCAGTGTCTACAGGCAGCATTTGTGCCATTGAACATGCTAATGCACGCCAATGGCCATCGGGCTGGAAACCAGTGAATAAAAGCGACGAAGTTGCGGTAATACGATGGGCCTGTCGAACCAGATCGAGCGGGTCGTGCAGGCGGTGGTGGGGCAGGTGCTGCCCAGCGCGGAGTAGTTCCAGTTGCAAATCGACCAGCCGTTGCTGGCCAATCTGCCGGGGAAGCAGGCCATGTTTTTTGCCCAGCATAGCCGCCACGCCCACCGCCTGCCCACCGTGGGCACTGGTGGCCATGACCCGTGTGGAGCCAAAAGCAACGTGCGAAGCCGAAATAATTCGACCTGCCAGAAACAGGTTACTGATATTTCGGGAGTAATAGCACCGGTACGGAATGCCGTAAATGCCCTTGCTGTGCCACTGATTGCAGCCGGGTTTTTCTGAGAAAATACCATCGGCAGGATGCAGATCAATGCTCCAGCCCCCAAAAGCGACTGCATCATTGAAAACCTGCTGTTCCACAATGTCCTGCTGCTTCAGCATATAATCCCCTTCAAACCGGCGGCTTTCGCGCTTGCCCGGAATCGTGCCGACCCATTCGAGCGTCAGATTTTCGGCTTCAGGAAACTGGCCCGAGTTTTTAATATGGTTCCAGACACCATACACCACCCGCCATAATTCCCATTTGATGGTTTCCGTTTCGTGTACGGTGTCGAGCCGCCCGCCATATTCAATCCACCACAGCCGACAGCCGAATTCACTCGCTTTGAAGTTTTTGTAGCGAGGGATTTTGGTAATATCGGTCAGGGCGTAGCCGGGCGGCACAAACCGAACCGGGCGACCCGTGTCTTTGGAATAAAAATAAATCGAGTGTCCCAGCAACTCACCATAAGCCTGGGTGGGGGCAAATTTTTCACCGAACTCTTCACGGCTTTCGGCTCCCATTCGAAAGGCAGCTCCCGCCAGAAAGCCCAGAATACCGTCGCCGGAGGCATCGCAAAACAGCGGGGCCGTCAGTTCATAGCGGGTTGAATTTTGCGAACAAAAACCAATAACCGTCGAAATGGTATCAGCATCACTTTTTTTCAGTTCATAGACGGCCGTGTTCAGCAGGAGCGTGATGTTGGGTTCGCTGACGACTTTTTCAAGCAAAATGGTATCAAAAATCAGCGGATTACCTTCGGGATTACGATACCCGTTTTCGAGCATGATTTCATCAATCACACCCCCTTCCCTGGCCCAGCGGTTGTTGTTGCCCATGTGCGAGGTGGCCCCCAGCACCCACAGCCGCACTTCGGACGAGGAATTGCCGCCCAGCACGGGCCGATCCTGAACTAATATTACTGATACGCCCAGCCGGGCGGCTGTAATGGCCGAACACACCCCGGCCAATCCACCCCCGACAATGACAAAATCGGACGTTAGTCTATGGGTCAGCAGGGAACGGGCTTCATCTGAATAGTTTTTAATCATGGCTGTAAAGCAGCGGTACGTTGGTTGAGTTTAATAGAACGGCTTGCCCGGAAAGGAATCAAAGCCGACAGCATGATGGCCCCGGCAACCCCCGCCGTGAGTAATTTACCGGTCGGCGTAAACCACGACAGGCCCAGTAGCAGCAGCCCCGTAAAAGCCAACGCCCCGGCAATTACCCGCAGTCCAAACCGATTCTGCAGGCGTGCTTCGTCAGGGTTCTCGTCGGCTTCTGCGGTAATTGCCACGGTGTTTCGCCGTGTTCGATAACGGGTATAATCAGCCGCTACAGGCGGAGCCAGCAGCCACTCGTTTACGACCAGCAGCAGCAACGGCAGGCCCACGCCCAGCAGCATTTGCTGGCCCCGGTTGAGGGTGATGTTTAGCAGCGCGGGCAGCAGGAGTTTAGCTACCAGGTTCACGGTCAGGGTGAAAATTGTAATCAACAGCGTGGCCCGGCCCGTCAGCCGCTTAGAAAACAAAGCCCAGAGGGGCGGAGCCAGCAACGGCCCTGCCGTGATAGAGGCAATGCTCAGAATCACTTCGACCATGCCGCCAATGGCCGGCACAATCAGCGCAATGCCGATCATGCCCAGCCCAAAGACCCACGACGAGAGCCGCGCCACCCGCATCAGCAGCCGGTCGGAAGCAGTGGGGTTAAACAGGTTTTTGTACACGTCGTTGGTAAAAATGGCCGAGACAACATTGAGCGTGGTGTTGGCCGTGGCCGAGGTAGAGAAATACATACCCGTCAACATCAGGCCCATCAGGCCGGGCGGCAGCACCAGCTTACACACGTTGAGGTAGGCGTTTTCGGCATCGGGCAGGTTGGGGCTGATCACGCGGAACAGCATCGGCGGCAGCATCCAGATAACCGGGCTGATGAGATACAACGCCCCGAACAGCAAGGCCACTTTACGAGCCGCACGGGGGTTTTCGACACTGGTGTAGCGTTGTACAAACGTCCAGTTGCCGCCAATATAGCAAATATGGTAAAGCGTAAAAGCGAATATAAACCACCCGTCGAACTCGCCGTTGAGGAGATTGAAAAAGTCGGGCGGGGCCTGCCTCACAAACGTATCAATCCCGCCAACAGCCTCAAGGGTCAGGGGCAGAATGATGCAGACGGCCGCCGTCAGCACCACAAATTGCAGAATATCGGTCACCATCACGGCCCACAGCCCGCCCACGGCCGTGTAGGCAATCATCAGCAGCCCCAGCACAATGGTGGTAGGCACCAGGTCAAAGCCCAGCGATGTGCTAACTAATTTGGCAACCGGATACAGCACCACGCCCTTGCTGAAGACAGACACGGCAAGGAAAATATTGACGTAGGTTTTCTGGACGGTGAGGCCCAGCCGCTGCTGCACAAACTCGGCAGCGGTGAGGTTGCCCATTTGTTTCCAGCGTGGCGCCAGCCAGAAAGCCGTAACAAAAGCGCCGAAAGCCATAGTCCACTGGATGGTGACGGCCACCCAGCCGTGTTGATAGGCAATGCTGCCCCAGGCCACGAACGTGCCCGCCGAGAAAAACGACATAAACAACGACAGCCCCCCAATAAACCAGGGCACGGCTTCGCCCCCGGCAAAGAATGATTTAAGGTTGCGGCCCGTCCGGGCAAACAGCATCCCGATGCCCAGCACAAAAGCCGAGAAGATGAATATAACTGCTGTGTCGAGCGTAGATTGCATAGAAGTGGGCGGGTTGTTTATTCGGGTTTGTTCAGCGTGGTTTCGGGGCCGGTGGTTTGCCCTCCCTGCCGGTTGGTTACGGTCAGTTGCCAGGTAATCGGCTCGGCGGGGTTGGGCAAATGGACATCGAACTCAAATGGGTAGCGGGTGTCGTTTATCGTTTTCCACGCGCCGGTTCCAATTCGGTAGCGCATCTGGACCGATTGCCAGTCTTTTTCGGTGCGGTCGGAAAACAAAAAAAAGTCGGCAAACTGAGGCAACGTTTGCAGCACCATCGCCGTAGTCGTTCCCCAGACGGGCGAGTCCGTGGCCTGACGCACAAACCGTTTGGCAACGGGTGTCGCGGTTGGCCGATCGGCGAGTTTACGGAAAAGCGGCACCTGCGCGGGTAGGTTCGTGATGCGATACGCCACCCATCCCCCGGCGGGCAGGTCCACCGTTAGCTGTCCATCCGTCAGGGCAATTTGCCGGCCCGCGCCCTGTGCGGTGTACACAGTTACGGCGTACGTCTGCCCGGCGTTCCAGGGAATGACCGACGGATTGAGCCGGATGGTTTCCCGAACGGGCTGGCCGGTGGTGTTGGCCAGTGCCAGGTAGGTGTCGTTGCCTTTGATTCCGAACAGATAATTAAGTGCCGTTGTGGCTGACTGGATGGCTCCCGTTGGCATCCAGAGCCGGACACCCTCTTCGCCCGGAAAACGCCCCGGCTGATGACCATAAACTTTGCTGGTCAGGAAAGCATAACCCGGCGCATAAACCGACGGGAAGTCAATTTTACCACCCGTGCGATGGTAGAAATCTGACACCAGAAAATCCATCAGCAACGCCAGATGCGGCCAGATGTGGTTGTAGAACGTGGCGTTGTACTTCACATCTATATACGGGTGCATGGGGTAGTCGGGCTGTTGATAGACCGTTGTTTGCAGCGAAGTGAAATAATAACCAGGGAAGTTGGCATACCGGCCAATAACTGCATTGCGGGCGGCATCGGCCAGCAGCGAATCGCCCGACAGGTGCGCCAGCCGCAGCAGCCACGCGGCATGATGGGCAAGCATGACGGGGCCATATTGATAGGTACCCGGCTGCTCGGGCAGCAGACCCACCAGCGAGGTTTGCCAGGCCGGTACACGTTGCTCGGCCACCTCGGTTGTCATGTCCATCGGCGTGAAACCATAATCTGTGTTGCCCAGCCGCTTGCCCGGAAACACACCCGCCACCCGACCGCCGGGGTTGGCCAGCATTACCGAGTCGGGCGTAATGGGGTTGCTGCGCGTCCAGAGCAGGAGTTGCCGGGCACCCACCGTAGCGGCCCGCAGGTAACGCAGCTCGCGGGTGGCTTCGTAGAGTTCAAACAGATCGTAGATGCGATAGCCGAAGTCAGTGGCAAAGGCGGCCTGCTTGTCTTTCAGGCCGGGGTCGTCCAGAAATGTTTCCGAATAGCGGTCGAACATCTGGCTCAAATAGCGTTCGGCTCCCTCTCTGGCTTTGGCCAGATCGCCCGTGTGGGCAGTAACGCGGTAGCGGGCCAGATAATCCTGCCAGCTTCCGCCCCCGGTTTCGGTTTCAAGATTCAGCTTGCGGGTTTTGCCAAACAGCCGGTTCATTTCTTCTACAAAGGCCGGGCTTTGACCGTTGGTCATCTGGTGCAGTGCTGCCAGTTCGCCTACATCCACGCATGGCCCTTTCAGGAAATGTGATGGGTTCTGGTGCTGTACTTTATCTTCGATGGCATAGAGAAACTTTTCCCGCGACATCATGTAGGTCATCATCGGCACGGCCCGTCGGCGATAGATTTCTTCGTTACCCGTTATCAGGGCCAGGCTAAGCGGGTGCAGGGCCGAAACGTTTTTGACCGAGCCGGGCACATCGAACTGATAATCGGAGCCTTTCAACTCGGCTACCCAGCCGCCGTAGAAATCGTGCATGGCTAAGTTCAGCATATTATCGAAAGTCTGGTTCAGGCTGACAGCCCCGTTTTGCCGTTCGCTGCGGTAGCGAAACAGCGTTCGGAGCAGGTACGTCAGTCCTTGCTGCCAGTCGCCTTTATGCAAAAAATACCGTTGTTTGAATTGCACCGTCTGCCCCTTTTTCAGGTTCGATTCGGGGTTGCCCGGCACAGGAAACAGCAGCGCCGGTTGCGCCAGACCACCCGCCGTGCGGAGCGACAGGGCGAAGCGGGAGTTTTCGAGCGTGGCAAAGCGGTACGGAATCTCCGATGGGTCGGGTGCAATACCCTCAGTGGCCCCGTCTGTACTGACAAACGAAGCCGCTGTGGTGCAATAAGATTCGGGAGTCCAGTAGGATGCCTGCGGAAACCGTTTCCACGACCACATCAGGGGTTGGTAGAGAAAATCGAGTTGCTGCGGGCGGTAGGCAGGCCATCCGGTAAAAGAACCTGCCAGCTGCCCATCGCGGTTGGCCGTTAGCTGCAACTCGATGAGCGGCATTTGTGCGCCCTCGGGCAGGCTGATCCGGGCCGAGACCGTGACCACAGGGTGCGGGGCAAACTGAATCCGAAACCCGTTGCCTTCCTGCTCGATGCGGCTGACGCGGAGGTCAATGGTATCCGTCACCGCGCCGAGGTTGGTGGTTGGTTTGGCGTTACCGGCTTTCCAGCCCAGCACCGGGTAGGGCAGTTCGCGGGTGCGTTCATATACCGGCTTTATTGTTTTGGCCGAGAAAAACACCCGCACCGCCGGGCGAATGGTTCGTTTCACCCCGGTGCCCCGCCGTTCGATCAGCAGCCTATCGCCCTGTTTTTCAAGCCGGTAATCCGTATTTTTTACAACAGACTGAGCAACGGCCAGGTGGCTGAGTGGGCAGAGCAGCAGAAACAATAGACGCATAACGTGCAGGTATCGGTTTACAAAATAGCCAGTTGATTAGGCCGTTCGTGATTAAAGCAAGGTTTTCCTATTGCCAAGCCGGATTTTGTTCCAGTTTGGGGTTGGCATTGATTTCTTCCTGCGGAATAGGGAAGTATTGATTTTTAGCAGTTGGGGTTCGGATTGGATACAAATTATTGACAGCTTTAGGAATTTTCTGCAAAAATGTGTTGGTACGTGTGAGGTCATACCAGCGGTCGCCTTCGGCAAAAAACTCCCACGAACGTTCCTGAAGAATAGCTGCAATGAAGGCATCTTTATTTAGTCCGGTATCCAGATTGGGGAGTCCGACCCGCTTCCGAACGGCATTAACGTACCCAAAAGCTGCTATTGTGGGGCCGTTGAGCCGGGTTTCTGCTTCGGCGGCAATCAAGTACGCATCGGGTAGCCGCAAAATGGGAATGTTTGGAA
>JAYVAP010000327.1:0-7901 GCA_043750915.1 Spirosoma sp.
CGCACCCACGTGTGGGGCCAGGTTGGTAATGCGCAGGGACAAACCATCTCGGCCCTGCTGCATGGTCCCGAAGGATACACGCTAACGGCACTGACGGCCCTGAACATCACTAAAAAAGTGCTCCAAGGAAACTGGAAAGCCGGTTATCAAACCCCGGCGGGCTTGTATGGCGCGGACCTGATTTTGGAAATCGCCGATGTGACGCGGCAGGATGCCCCGGAGAAATAGCAACACCGACAACTCAGTTATCGGGAAATAATTACAATCGTATGGTTGCCTTAACCGGCCTGTCAGGCAATTTCTCCGTATAAATCGAATTCCTCGGCCCGCACGATGCGCACCGGGGCGAAGTCGCCTAAGCGCAGGCTTTGGCTGGCAGTCAGCGTATCGGTCCGCACCAGCACTTCGTTGTCTACTTCGGGCGAGTCGGCTTCGGTGCGGCCAATGAAGTAGCCGCCTTCTTTGCGATCAAACAGTACTTTGAGTGTCTGACCCACTTTCTGCTGATTCAGTTCGTGGGAGATGCCCTGTTGGAGGTCCATCAGCTCGTCGGCGCGTTCCTGCTTAATATCGGCGGGCACATCGTCGGCCATCGAGAACGCGTGCGTATCGTCTTCGTGCGAGTAGGTAAACACGCCCAGCCGGTCGAAGCGCATCCGCGCCACAAAGTCGGCGGTTTCCTCAAACATGGCCTCGGTTTCGCCGGGGTGCCCCACAATCAGCGTGGTACGAAGCGTGATATTGGGGATTCGCTGGCGAATGCTATCGATGAGGTTCTCCGTTTTTTCGCGGGTGATGCCCCGGCGCATGAGTTTGAGCAACTCCGTGGAGCCAGTTTGCAGGGGCATGTCGAGGTAATTACAAACGTTGGGCCGTTCACGCATCACATCCATAATTTCCAGTGGAAATCCTGACGGGTACGCATACTGCAACCGAATCCACTCAATGCCGGCCACGTCTGCCAACTGGTCGATGAGTTCGGCAAGGTTGCGTTTTTTGTAGATGTCCAGCCCGTAATAGGTCAGGTCCTGCGCAATCAGAATCAGTTCTTTCGTGCCGCGCCGGGCCAGCGACTGAGCCTCCGGCAAGAGTTCATCCATGGGCCGCGATACGTGCTTGCCGCGCATCAGCGGAATGGCACAGAAAGAGCACGGGCGGTCGCAGCCTTCGGCAATTTTGAGGTAAGCGTAGTGGGCAGGCGTGGTCAGGAGTCGCTCGCCAACGAGTTCCCGCTTGTAGTCGGCCCGGAGCGTTTTCAGCAGCCGGGGCAGTTCGTTGGTGCCAAACCACGCATCGACAGTGGGCATTTCGAGTTCCAGCTCATCTTTATAACGGTGCGATAAACAACCCGTTACGTACACTTTGTCAACAATACCGGCATCTTTAGCATCTACATAGCGCAGAATGGTGTTGATGGATTCTTCTTTGGCATTGTCGATAAATCCGCACGTATTGATAACGACGATGTTGGCATCGTCTTTCGTCGACTCGTGCGTTACCGCCATTCCATTGCCCCTGAGCTGCGTAAAGAGCACCTCCGAATCGACCAGATTCTTTGAGCAACCCAGCGTGACAATATTAATTTTATTGGTCCGAATGCCTTTTGTCTTCATTATAGCGCAGCCATGCTGTCTGCTCGATTAAAACGCTTATTGTGTTTGTTATTCGGGGAAATAGCAGGCAGAAATGCCTACGCTGCCCTGCTTCTAGAACGCTGCCTGGTGCGAAATCTCGACGGTTATCCGGGCTTTTTTGCCTTTCCCGATCCCCACCGGATTGATGTTGTTCTGGCTGTCGGACAGGTTCGCGTACAGTCCTTTTGGCTCCCGCACCACAACCGAGTACTGCCCAACCGGCAAACGCACGCAGAACGTCCCGTTGCTACCCGACATCACCGTTTTTACAGGCTTTGCCTCACGAACCGACCGGATAAACCCATTCTCGCCCGCGTCGACCTGGCTGCTGTTGAGCAGCGGAAAAATGAGCACCTCGCGCACAACCGGCGTGCCACCGGTATTGGGCCGGGGCGAATCGGGGCTGGGCATGTAGTTGCCGCGCCTTTCAACCACGGTTCCGCAAATACCCTGAAAAGCAATGGGTTTGGTGGCTTTACGGCGCGCATGTTTCTGGGCATGAACCGTTAGCGCACCAACAAGTACCAACAGGCTGATAATAAGGTATTTCATAAGCCTGATGCGCGTTTTATGTTGATAAGACACCGCCATTATTTCTTAAAAAACGAATCGACAAACTCCATTTTATTGAACGCCTGCAGATCGTCTATCTTCTCGCCAACACCAATATATTTGACCGGAATTTTGAACTGATCCGAAATGCCGATGACAACCCCACCCTTTGCCGTGCCGTCGAGCTTTGTAATAGCCAGGGCCGATACTTCGGTTGCCTTCGTGAACTCGGTTGCCTGAATAAACGCGTTCTGCCCCGTCGATCCATCCAGCACCAGCAACACTTCGTGGGGCGCATCGGGTATCACTTTCTGCATCACACGCTTGATTTTGGTCAGTTCGTTCATCAAATTAACTTTGGTATGGAGCCGCCCGGCGGTGTCGATAATAACGACATCGGCACCCATGTCGACCCCTTTTTTAACGGCATCGAATGCCACCGCCGAGGGATCGGTGTTCATACCGTGCGAGATAACCGGCACCCCCACGCGGTCGCCCCAGAGTTTGAGCTGACTCACGGCAGCCGCCCGGAAAGTGTCGCCCGCGCCGAGCACAACTTTCAGGCCCCGCTTATGAAACTGGGCGGCCAGTTTGCCAATGGTGGTTGTTTTGCCCACGCCATTGACACCCACGACCATAATCACGTAGGGTTTTTTGCCGGCTGGCAGGCTAAAATCCCCGGGTACGTTTTGGTCTGCCGTGTCGGTCGAATTATCGGCCGACAGCAGCTGAGCAATTTCTTCGCGAAGAATCCGGTCGAGTTCATCGGTGCCCACATATTTGTCGCGGGCAACGCGGGCTTCAATTTGCCGGATAATTTTGACGGTTGTTTCAACGCCCACATCCGACGAGATGAGGACATTTTCCAGCTCGTCGAGCACGTCTTCGTCCACGGTTGACTTGCCAACGACGGCCCGGCCCAGCTTCGAAAAAAAACTATCTTTGGTTTTTTCGAGTCCTTTGTCGAGGGTTTCTTTCTTTTCTTTGGAGAATAAGCCGAATAAAGCCATGGTTATGTGGTAGGTCTCGTGGGATAGGGTCACCCGTTTTCCAACAAAGCTATAACAAAAAAAGTCTCACCGGGCCGGGCAGGCTGTGAGACTCTGTGGTGCATTGCACGCAGAACGTGACGGGCGCAGTACTTTAGCTTTTCAGCGCGGCCTGCACTTCATCGACTGGCACCATCTCTTCTTTGAAGGTATAGGCACCGGTTTTTGGTGACCGAACGGCTTTGATAATCTTGGCGAAAGCCTTGCCGTTGTCTTTTGTTTTCAGGGTTGCAACTACCTTTTTTGCCATGACACAGTTATCAGTTAATTGGGCTGTCAGTCAGTTAATTACCGGGCACTGGCCAAACCGACCCACGCCCCAGCCAAGCGGCTGACTATTTAATTTCTTTGTGCAGCGTTACCTTGCGAAGGAAGGGGTTGTACTTCTTACGTTCGATACGCGCCGGGGTGTTTTTCCGGTTTTTTGTCGTAATATACCGGGACATGCCGGGCACACCGCTGTCTTTTTGCTCCGTGCATTCCAGAATAACCTGGATTCTATTGGCGCCTTTCTTTGCCATCGCTTCTGTTCGTTTTCTCGATAAGGAGTGCAAAGGTACGAAATCTCTTTCATCTACCAAACACCTTTTTGTAAAATAGATGATTTGTAGGACGTTAGCATCAAAAAATAGATACCTGTTGGGTTTCTGTTATCTGGTTTCGACCTTTGCCGTTGAAATGGCAAGCCAAACGATTCAATACGAGTATGCGCCCGGCCACTTCCGCGCATCGGATCCGGGGGTTCACCAGCTAAATACACTCAACGAGGGCGAAATGATCCTCAACATGGGGCCGCAGCACCCGTCGACACACGGCGTGCTGCGGCTCGAAGTGGTGACCAACGGCGAGATTGTTGTTGATGTGGTGCCGCACATGGGCTACCTGCATCGGTGCTTCGAGAAACATGCCGAGTCGCTGCCCTTCAATCAGACTATTCCGTTTGTTGACCGGCTCGATTACTTAGCCGCCATGAACGCCGAACACGCCTTTGTGATGGGTGTGGAGAAAATGCTGGGTATTCAGCACGATATTCCCAAACGAACCGAGTATATCCGGGTGCTGGTGGCCGAACTGAACCGGATTGCGGCCCACTTTGTCGGCATTGGTACCTATGCCATCGACATGGGCGCATACACGCCGTTTTTATGGCTCATGCGCGACCGGGAGCACATTCAGCGGATGCTCGAATGGGTAAGCGGTGCCCGGATGCTCTATAATTACATCTGGATTGGGGGGCTTTTCTACGACCTGCCCGTTGGCTTTGAGGAGCGCTGCCGGGAGTTTGTGCGGTATCTGAAACCGAAATTAGTGGAGTTTCAGCAGCTGGTGATCGAGAATAGTATTTTTATTGCCCGCACCGCCAACGTGGGGGTTTTGCCCCTGGCCGTGGCCATCGACTATGGCTGCACGGGGCCAATGCTGCGCGGGTCGGGTCTGCGCTACGATCTCCGCCGGGTCGATGCCTACTCGGTTTATCCCGACCTGGATTTCGACATTCCCATTGGTGAGGGGCAGGTGGGCACGGTGGGCGATTGCTGGGACCGCAACAACGTTCGGGTGCTGGAGTGCTACGAGTCGCTGCGAATTATTGAGCAGTGCCTCGACCGGCTTACGGGCGACCATAAACGCACCCGCGACTATGACCCGCAGGCGGTTGTGCCCAAAAAAATCAGACCTAAAGCCATGGATTTCTACGCCCGCGCCGAGAGTGCCAAAGGCGAGTTAGGTTTCTTTTTTCGCACCGACGGCCGGTCCGACGTGCCGGTTCGCTGCAAGGTGCGGTCGTGCAGTTTTCACAACCTCTCGGTTATTAGCGAAATTAGCCGGGGTGCCATGCTGGCCGATCTGGTGGCCATCATCGGCTCTATGGATTTGGTCATGGGCGAAGTCGACCGGTAAGCGACCGCAAACAGCCTTTTCACTAAACAGCAATTTCCTCCCATACCAGAATATCCGGCGTATTTCGCCCCAGCCCGTCATAATCCAGTCCGTAGCCGAGCACAAACCGGTTTTCTATCTCGAAGCCAACGTAGCGCAGTTCGACGGGTTTTTTCAGGGCCGCCGGTTTGAACAGCAACGTGGCAATGGCAATGGAAGCCGGGTTTTGCCGTTGCAGTTGCCCACACACTTCACAAATGGTCAGCCCGGTATCGACAATATCTTCAACCACAATCAGATGGCGGTCGGTGAGGGATTCGTTCAGGCCCAAAATCTGTTTCAGCTGGCCCGTAGATTGGGTAGCGGTGTAGGAGGCCACCCGGATGAAGGTGATTTCACAGGAAATGGTCAACTGCTTCATCAGGTCGGCGGCAAACAGAAACGCCCCGTTCAGCACCACAACGATCAGCGGTTTTTTATCGGCATAATCCTGGTTAATATGCCCGGCCAGTTCCTGAACCCGGCTTTGAATAGCGTCGGCACTGATAAAAGGCACAAATGTTTTGTCGTGAATGGTCAGCATAGTGGGGCGTTGGCAAAGGTCAAAGATACGGCGGGAGCGGGCAGGCGGGCAAAATTTCGCCGAAAAATAAACCCGCACAAACGCAGCTCGTCTGGTTTGCGTTAATACTGTAGCGTGGGCTTCAGCCCGTTTCTATTTCGTAAACATCAACAAAAACGGGTTGAAGCCCGTGACATAGGTGAAATCAATAAAAAAATTTTTGCTGACGATAGGGCTGACGGGACTGGCTGCTTTGGCCCAGGCGCAACTCTATGATCCGTCGGCGTTCGACAAGGTGTATGATGGTTTGTTGAAGCATCCCGGCGTTCAGATTGAGTCGGCGGAAGCCATCAACCAGATGTACAATTTCAAGTTCTACGAAGCGGATAAGGAATTCCGGTGGCTTCGTACCCGCTATCCCAAACACCCAATGCCGTACTTTATGCTGGGCCTGGCCGAGTGGTGGAAAATTGTGCCCAATACCGACATTACGGACTATGACGACCGGTGTCTGGCCTACATGGACTCGACCATCAGGCTGGCCGAAGAACTATATGACCAGAAAGAAAACAAACTCGAACCGGCGTTTTTTTTAGCGGCTGCTTATGCTTTTAAAGGACGCTTGTATTCCGAACGGAAAAAGTGGGCCAAAGCCACGTTTGCGGGTAAAAATGCGCTGAAGTATTTCGATAAGTGTAAAGGAAATGCCGAGTTCAGCCCCGAACTGCTGTTTGGCGATGGCATGTATAATTACTACGCGCAATGGATTCCGGAAAATTATCCCCTGCTGAGGCCTATTCTGGCTTTTTTCCCCAAAGGAAACAAGCAGAATGGTATTAAGCAGCTGGAAAAAACGGCGAATATGGCGTTCTATACCCGTGTGGAAGCCCGCTATTTCCTGCTTCAGATTTACAGCATGGAAAACCAGTACGACAAAGCCTACGACATGGCAAAATACATGACGGAGCAATATCCGGACAACCCGTTTTTTGAGCGGTACTACGCCCGGTCGGCTTTTGTTCAGGGGCGGCTTGCCGAAGCAGAAACGGTTTCCAAAGATATTCTGGCCAAAATAGAGCGCAGCCAGTCGGGCTACGAAGGCGTGAGCGGGCGGACGGCGGCCTACATTCTGGGCTATATCAACCAGTTGTTTTATAGAAATCTGCCCCAGGCGAAGGCCTATTACCAGCAGTCGATTGCCTTTGCCAAACAAACGAATGCCATGAACGCGGGGTACTACTGGTCGTCGGTGCTGGCACTGGGCAAAATTGCGACCGACGAGAAACAGTACGATCAGGCGCAGGCGTATTTCAAGGAGGTGATGGACAAAGCCGAGCGCAAGTCCAGCCAGTTTAAAGAAGCCAGAAAAGCACTGGATGCCAGCAAAAAATCGAGAAGGGAAGAACGCCGGAAAAGACAATAGCCGGTTGGGTGGGGGAGCAGCTGCGGGCGGCCAGCTGCGGGCGGCTGCTCCCTGAAAAAATCACGGAATAGGCAATACCTTGCTTTCCTTGAAAGTAGACATGATCACCATGGTTTGGGTGCTGGCTACCTCGCCAATTTCGTTGATAACGTCCAGCATCAGGGCTTGATACGACGAAATATCTTTGGCAATTACCTTCAGCAGAAAATCGCCGGAGCCGGTAATGTGGTGGCACTCAATAATTTCGGGGATGGTGTTGGCCTTGTCGACAAACGCCATGGTGGTGTCTTTTTTGTGGCCAACCAGCGTAACCATCACAAACGTTGTTACGCCTAACCCAATTTTGTCGCGGTTTAGCTGGGCGTGGTAGCTTTGGATGATCCCCGATGTTTCGAGTTTTTTGACGCGTTCCAGCGTGGGAGCGGGCGACAGGCCAATTTCTTTCGACAGTTGGGCGTTGGTAATTTTGGCGTTGGCCTGCAAAATTTCTAATACGTTGCGGTCTATCTGATCTAACTTCTGGCTCGACATATACGAAGCGGTCTGAATGAAAAGGGGTTGCAGGAGGGGCAAAGCTACCTAATCTTTAGTGATAAATAATCTAAAAAGATATTGGTTTCCTGCAAAAGTCAATAGAAATATTGCCCGTCCTTTGGATTAACGGCACAAAACTAAGCCAAATACATCAGACACCAAATCAATGCGCTTACCGTTTGGTAATCTTATTGTGGGCCACGGTCCGCTGCTGGTCCGACCTGAACCGCGCATCGTCAACCGCCGACAGGGCGGTGTGTTTGCTGGCC
>JAYVAP010000328.1:0-2346 GCA_043750915.1 Spirosoma sp.
ACGAAAGCCCTTGTCCGTATTCTGATTGGTTTACTGGCCCTTATTCTGCTGCTGGCGGGGTTTATGGTGCTGGTTACTACCACGCCCTGGGGCCAGGCACTCGTAACAAAACAGGTCAATAGTTACCTCGCAGGCAAACTAAAGTCGCCGTTTCGCATCGGACGAATTCGCTACTCGATTCCCGATTATATTGAACTGGAAGACGTGTTTTTTAAAACGCCCAAAGGCGACACGCTTCTCCAGGGAGGAAAAATGCGGGTGAACCTCGATATGTGGGGGCTGCTCAACAACCGCGTAGCCATCAACCAGATCGACTTGGCGCACATCCGCCTGAACCTCAACCGGACACTGCCCGACACCACCTTCAATTTCCAATATCTCCTCGATGCCTTTGTTAGCCCCGCTGCGCCGGGTACCGTTGCCCCGCCAGACACGGCCACCAAGCCACTCGATATCAACCTGGCAGGCATTTTCCTGAAAGATGTCAGAATCCGGTATACCGACGATGTGGTTGGGGCCGATGTCAATGCCTATGTCGATAGTTTGCGGGCTAAGTTCCAGAAAACCGATGTGGCCCGGTCGCGTTATTACCTCTCCAGCGTAGCCGTAGATGGCTTAGATGCCTATACCCGCTTATACGAAGGCCTACCCACACCTACAACTCCCTCCGACCCGGCCGACTCGCTCGATATTGGCCTCGGCAAGTGGACCATTAACCGGGCAAAATGGGACGTGCGCGTCGAAACAGCCGACTTCCAGACGAAGGGTAGGGCAGGCAGGATTAGTATGGAGTCGGATTACTTATACCTGAATGGCCAGAAAATCGGCATCAAATCGCTCAGTATAGCCAATGCCGACATTGCGGCCCGGTTGACGAAGCCCGCCCGAAACCCCACGCCAACCGCGCCCGGCAGTCCGACATCGGCGGGCGGCTGGCAAGCCAGACTAAACCGCGTTCGCTTTGCCAACAACCGGCTGCGGTTCGACGATGAGACCGCTCCACGCCAAAAACAGGGCTTAGATTACGGCCACCTCGATCTGCAGCAATTCGGCATCGACGGGCAGGCACTCACGTATCAGGATTTGGGCAGGCGCGGGCAACGCCTAAGCGGCCAGCTGCGCAACGGCCGTTTCCGGGCCAGCAGCGGATTTGTGCTTCAGCAACTTGACGGCGATGTGTTCTATGACGACAAAAACACGCGCCTGACGGGACTGTATATTAAAACGCCAACTTCGCTGCTGCGCGATCAGCTGGTGCTGCGCTACGATTCGCTGGCCCAGCTAACCGACCCGCGTTTTGCCCGGCGGGTGGGCGTTCGGGCCAACCTGCGCCAGAGCCGCCTGTCGGTGGCCGATGTGCTCCAGCTGGCTCCGTCTCTGGCCGATACGCCCCCGTTTGCCGGCAATGCGGGCGGTATTTTTCGGACCACCACCCAGATCACCGGTACGCTGGCCGCGCTGAACGTACCCCGCTTCGATCTGGATATGCTCAGCGGCACCCACGTCCGGCTGAGCGGGCAACTCACCAACGTAACCGATCCCAACCGGGTGGGTTTAGACCTGACCATTCGGGAGGGTCAAACCCGCTTAGCCGACATCAACAAACTGGTTCCCAAAGGCACCATACCGGCTTCTATTGCGCTGCCTCCCACGTTTGCGCTCTCGGGAAAACTCCGGGGCGAACTGAACAACTTAGTGCTGGATGCCCGCTTGCTAACCGACTGGGGCACGGCCGGATTCAAAGGCAAACTGACGGGTTTTGTGCCGGGGGCGCCGGTACGCCGGGGCAGCCCGACCGGAAAAAACCAAACCTACAAAGGCACCCTCACCCTCGACCAGTTCGACGCGGGCAAATGGCTGAAGCAGCCCGGCACCGTGGGCAAGCTCACCGGCCGCGTCACCGTGGATGGGCGCGGTATCGACGTGAACACGCTGACGACCCGTTTCGACCTCGATGTGCAATCGGCCGAGCTGAACGGCTACCGCTATCAAAACCTCACCGCCACCGGCAACCTCGCCAGTGGTAACCTGGCCCTGATGGGTGCGCTCAACGACCCCAACGCCCGGTTGAGTCTCGATGCCAAAGTGGGCCTGAAAGGGGCATTTCCCCGCATCGCGGGACAGGCCAGCGTGCAGCAACTGAATCTTCAGGCCCTGAAATTATATAAAGACCCGCTGGTACTGAAAGGAGACATCCTTCTCGACATGGCCTCTACTGACCCGGCCCGGCCCGTCGGCACGATTTCGGCCCGCGACGCTGTGGTAACCCTGAACGGAAAAAACTACCCTGTCGATTCGCTCTACGCCCGGCTGTCGGCCAGCGGTACGACCAAAAACGTGGTGGTC
>JAYVAP010000329.1:0-2923 GCA_043750915.1 Spirosoma sp.
CCGGCGCCAGCTACGTTGTCCTGCCAGACGGTAGCAAAGTCGAGTTCGTCTCCTCATACCAAACCGCCAGCGCCCAAACATATGACATGTTTGCCAAACGCATGGACGAGTCCCTCTCCAAACTCATCGTCGGTCAAACCATGACCACCGAGAACGGTGCCAGCCGCAGCCAGGGCGAAGTACACGAACGCGTGGCCGATAAAATTGCCCTCTCCGACAGGCGCTATGTGCTCCGGCACCTCAATGGCCACATCCGCCAGATACTCATCGCCCAGGGATTCCCCGCCGATAAAGGCGAGTTCAAGTTCATTGAAGAAGAAGCCCGGCTCTCCAAACAGGACCGCCTGAACATGGACCTGCAAATCCACCGCGAAGTAGCCCCCCTTAAAATAGACTACTTTGCCGAAGAGTACAACGTCCCCATCGACGACCAGGCCCTGGCCGAACGAAAAGACCGCCAGAACCAGGCCAACCAAAACCCGCCCAACGATACGCCCCCCGACAAAGGCAAACCCAAAAAAGACAAAGCGGCCGGTTCGCCGGCCGCCCTGGGCGCACCCGCAGGAAGCAGCGAACCGGCGGCCGGCGAACCGGGCAGCGACCAGGCTCCCTTCAGGGCGGGGGGTGATGAAGACCAAAACCTCCTAAGCCGACTGGCGGCAACCCTGAAAAGTTTTTTCACCCACGCCCCGACCCGGTAAGAATATCACCGGTCGGGGCCGAAATAGAAAAGCTTTACTACCACGACTGCAATGGCCACCACATCACCCTGGCCGGCAATGGCCAGAATAACCTGCCCCTGCCCGGCTTTCTCAACATCGAAAGCCTCATCAGTCAGGCCATCCAAAACGTATATGAAAGCAACTACCCCGGCACCGTCGAACCCGCCGGTTTCCGGGCCACATACCTCGCCCTCAGCCACGCCGTAGACCAGGGCTATGGCATCATCCAATACAACCGGCCCACCCGCGCCTTTGCCGATGGCCTGAAACAGTCCGTGGCCAAATTTGCCGCCCGCAAATCCTGGCAGCAGGCTCAGGAACTGGCCGCCCTGCTCGACAAAAACGGCACCCGAAGGCCCAGGAAAGAGTTCCAGCGCCTGGCCCGGCCCATCGTGGGCAATTATAACCAGCGCTGGCTCCAGACCGAGTACAACATGGCCGTGCGCACCTGCCGCTCGGCCGCCCAGTGGCAAGGCTGGGAAGCCCAAAAAGGCCTCTACCCAAACTTAAAGTACCTGGCATCCCGGGCCGCCACCCCGCGCGACGACCATAAACCATACTACGGCATCACCCTGCCCATCGATCACGAGTTTTGGAATGCCCACCTGCCACCCTCCGCCTGGAACTGCCAGTGCAGCGTTGAGCAGACCGACGACGATGCCACACTGCCACCCGCAGCTACCGCCAAAAGCAGGCCAAAGCCCGGCTTAGACAACAACCCCGGCAAAACCGGCGAAGTGTTTAATCTTGAAACCGGCCCCTATAAAATTGACGATGCCGATCTGGCCGCACAAATAGACAAAGAAGCGCATCAGGCCACTGTGCAGGTCGAACGGGAACGGGTAAAGCTACTGGCTAAGGACCGACTCACAAACAAGACAATCAGCCACCCTGATCTGCCTTTCCCCATTCAGTTTACCAACAAGGGCATAAAAAAAACGGTGAGCCAGACCCACAAACACCTGCTGGAAGTAATTGGCCTGATGGCTAACGGTATTGAAGAAGCACTTGAAACAGCCGACTACGTAGGATTTAAGCCCGACTACAAAAATAAATCGTCAATTAAAGGATACCACTACCTGAAAATTGACATCGCGGGCGAATCCTCATTTGTGAACCTAAGACATGACAACCAGAACAACATCACACTATATGCCATACTGGATCACATGCACCCATAAAAAAAGCACCCGACGTGCGTAGAGGATCAACAATCCAAGGCCGTTTCAGGTGCTTCAACCCAATAACGACAATCCCTGAAATTTGATTCTCATGTCACCAAAAGAATTTCAACAATTTGCCGCCCGTGCCCGCCGGCTCCTTCAGGAGCCCGCGCCCGCCATCGTTGGCATCGAAGCCACCAAACACTTCAAAGCATCCTTCCAAAACGAAGGATTCACCGATCAATCCCTCGAAAAATGGCCCGACATCAGCGAAAAAAGGAAACGCCAAAAAACAAAACGAAACGGCAGCCGCGCCAAAATCCTCACCGATACCGGCGACCTGAGCAACTCCCTCACCTGGACCCACGAAGGCGATAACGTCATCGTCTCCTCCGACCTGCCCTATGCCCAACGCCACAACGAAGGCCTGAGCAACATGCCCAAACGCCAGTTCATGGGACCATCCCAACAGCTCGATAACAAAATCATCAACAAACTCGAACGAGAACTTAAACGCCTTTTGAACCAATAAAAAACCATGCTCGCCACATACATCACCATCGCCCAAAACATAGCCGCCCGGGTCCCCGCCATCAACTGGTTCGACCTCGACAAAGGCCAGCTCCAAAACCCCGAAGCCTTCAACACCATCATCCTGCCCGGTGTGCTCATCGGCCAGGCCGATATCGAGTGGAGCCAGCTCGCCGGTGGCCACCAGCAGGGACAAGGCACCATCACCGTAAAAACCATCCTGCGCCTGCCCGCACAAACCCACCTCACAGATCCACTCCTCCAGGACAACCTGCTGGCCATGACCCTGGCCGACCAGGTCAACACCGCCACCCTGGCCACACCCGGCATCCTCAGCCGAACAAACTCCAAAGACTACCCTGTTGGCACCTATCACGTTGTCGAACAAACATACATCGGCGTTTTCAAAGACGGACCCACCTACAAAAAAATACCCGTAAACATCCAAATCAACCCATTCATCAACAACCCCACCGCCCAGGCATGAAAACCCCACCCACAAACCTC
>JAYVAP010000330.1:0-16917 GCA_043750915.1 Spirosoma sp.
TGCTACCTCGCCATCGCCATTCAACTCCATCAGCACGACAGAATCTTTCCTGACCTCGCCCGATAGAATTGCTTTCGAGAGGGCGTTAAGCACCCGTCGCTGGAGCACCCGTTTCAGCGGGCGCGCGCCAAACGTAGGATCGAAACCCTCCTCACCGAGTTTTGTCAGGGCTTCGTCGGTTGCGTCGAGCTGAATTCCGCTCTCGGCCAGCCGCTGTTTAATAATGCGAAACTGGATATCCACGATTTTACGAATATCGGCCCTGGTCAGCGGCTCAAACATCACAATCTCGTCGATCCGGTTGAGGAATTCCGGCCGGATTGTTTGCCGCAGCAGCTCCATCACCGCCGATTTGGCTTCGGCCAGCACGAGCGTATGGTTCCAGCCCTCGTCGTCGGCAAACTTCTCCTGAATCAGGTGGCTGCCAATGTTGGAGGTCATGATGATGATGGTATTCTTGAAATTAGCCACGCGACCTGTGTTGTCGGTCAGGCGGCCTTCGTCGAGCACCTGCAGTAGAATGTTCCAGACATCGGGGTGGGCTTTTTCAATCTCGTCGAGCAGCACCACCGAGTAAGGTTTCCGGCGCACGGCTTCGGTCAGCTGCCCGCCTTCGTCGTAGCCCACATAGCCCGGAGGGGCACCAATCAGGCGGCTCACGGCGTGGCGTTCCTGGTACTCGCTCATGTCGATGCGCACCAGCGCATTCTCGTCGTTGAACAGATATTCGGCCAGTGTCCGGGCTACTTCGGTTTTGCCAACGCCGGTGGTACCCAGGAAAATAAACGAGCCAATGGGCCGTTTAGGGTCCTGCATACCGGCGCGGCTCCGCCGAACCGCATCGGCCACCAGTTCAATAGCTTCGGCCTGCCCGGCCACGCGCTTACCCAGTTCCTGCTCTAAGTGAAGGAGTTTTTCGCGGTCGCTCTGGAGCATTTTCTGGACGGGAATGCCCGTCCATTTGGCCACTACTTCGGCAATGTCTTCGGCCGTCACCTCTTCGCGCAGCAACGCACCCCTGTTCCTGAAAGCGGAGTTTGGGGGTAGGCTGGCGGGTTGCTCCGGCCCGTCGTCGTCGTCGGCGGGGATAGACTGGCTCAGTCTCTGCTCCATTTCGGGAATGCGGCCATAGCGGATTTCGGCTACTTTACCGTAGTCGCCCTGGCGTTCGGCCTGGTCGGCTTCAAAGCGCAGCTGGTCGAGTTGCTCTTTCAGCGACCGACTTTCATTGACCGATTCTTTTTCGGTTTCCCAACGGGCTTTCAGCTCGTCGCGCAGCTCACTGAGGTCGGCAATCTGGCGGTTCAGCAACGTTTCTTTTTCCTTGTCGTTTTCGCGCCGGATGGCTTCGCGTTCAATCTCGAGCTGCATAATGCGCCGGTTAAACTCATCGAGTTCTTCGGGCATCGAGTCCATTTCGAGCCGCAGTTTGGCAGCGGCTTCGTCCATTAGATCAATGGCTTTGTCGGGCAAAAAACGGTCGGTGATGTAGCGCGTCGAGAGTTCAACGGCGGCAATAACGGCTTCGTCCCTGATCTGAACGCCATGGTGGAGTTCATATTTTTCTTTGATACCACGCAGGATACTGATGGCATCGGCTACGTCCGGCTCATCGACCACCACGGCCTGGAACCGGCGTTCGAGGGCTTTGTCTTTCTCGATATATTTCTGGTATTCTTTCAGCGTGGTGGCCCCAATGGTGTGGAGTTCGCCCCGCGACAGGGCTGGTTTGAGCAGGTTGGCTGCGTCCATGGCACCTTCGCCCCCGGCACCAGCACCCACCAGCGTGTGAATCTCGTCGATGAACAGGATAATCTGCCCGTCGGAATCGGTCACTTCTTTGATAACGGCTTTCAGGCGTTCCTCAAACTCTCCTTTATATTTGGCACCCGCAATGAGCAAACCCATATCGAGCGAGAAAATGGTTTTGCTTTTGAGGTTTTCGGGTACGTCGCCCTGCACAATACGCTGGGCAAGCCCCTCCACAATGGCGGTTTTGCCCACGCCCGGCTCGCCAATGAGCACGGGGTTATTTTTGGTTCGGCGGCTGAGGATCTGGAGCACCCGCCTGATTTCTTCGTCGCGGCCAATAACGGGGTCTATTTTGCCGGTACGGGCGCGTTCGTTGAGGTTGATGCTATATCGTTGCAGCGACTGGTAGGTGGCTTCGGCGTTTTGGTCTTTCACGGCGTTGTTGTTGCCACGCAGTTCCCTGATGGCCTCTTTTAAGGTTTTCTCGGAAAAACCGATGTCTTTCAGTAAAGTAGCAATGGGGTCTTTACCGCCCAGGAGTCCGAGCAGCATCATTTCGATACTGACAAACTCGTCGCCAAAGACTTTCATCTGGGTTTGCGCGCGTTGCAGGGCCGCGTTGAGGTCGTTGCCCAGATAAATACCGGGCTGCTGGCCACTGTCTGCGCCGGATATAGACACTTTTGGGTAGCCGGTCACGATAGCGTCGAGGGCCAGCGTCAGGCGGCTGGTATCGACACCGGATTTTTTGCTCAAAAAACCAATTGTATTGGGGTCATCGTCCAGAATGGCCTTCAGCACGTGACCGGTTTCAACGGTCTGCTGCTGGTTGTCCTGCGCAATCTGGGCCGCCCGCTGAATAACTTCCTGCGCTTTGGTCGTATATTGATTAAGGTCCATGATTATGGGTTGTTGGCGTATCGTCTACGCACTTACGGTAACAAATCGCGTACCGGCTATGTTTTTCGGACTTTTTGTCGGAAAGTACCGCGTTACCCACCCAAATCATGCCAAATTTTCAGTAATAATGTCCCCGGCCTTATATCGCCAGAAACTGGCTCAGGTAGTTTCTGGCGGTCAGGATGGCCGTTCGGATGTCGTCGGGGCTATTTTCGTAGGCCTTATCTTCCACTTCAATGCACACCGGGCCGCGATAGCGCACGTCGGTCAGGGCCGCAAAAAATGCCCCCCAGCGCACGTCGCCGAGGCCGGGCAATTTGGGCGAATGGTAGTCGAGCGGATTGGCCAGAATGCCCACGCGGTCGAGTTTGTGGCGGTATAGTTTGGCATCCTTGAGGTGGATATGATGAAGCCGGTCGGCGTAGTCGTAGATGGGTTTCACCTCGTCCATCATCTGCCAGATCAGGTGGCTGGGGTCGTAGTTCAGGCCCAGTGCGCGCGAGGGGATAATGTCAAACATCTGGTCCCAGATGGCGGGCGTGGTGGCGAGGTTTTTACCGCCCGGCCATTCATCGTCGGTAAACCACATGGGGCAGTTTTCGATACCGATTTTAACGTTGTTCTCTTCGGCTACCCGCACAATTTCCGGCCAGTGCCGGGCAAACAGCTTCAGGTTATCGGTCAGGTTCAGCGCCGGGTTGCGGCCCACAAACGTGTTCACCACCGGAACCGATAGTTTAGCGGCTCCCCGAATAACGCTTTTGAGGTGCTTGCGGTAAAATTTGGCCTGCTCTGGATTGGGATCGAGCGGGTTAGGGTAGTAGCCGAGGGCCGAAATAGACACGCCGTACTGGGTTGTGAGGGCGTGAACATGGGCCACATCGATATTGTCGACATCGATATGCGTGACCCCAGCATACCGGCGGGCGTCGCCCTGGCCCAGCGGCCAGCACATCAGCTCAACGCACCCGAACCGGTGTTCAGCCGCAAATTTGAGGACACTGTTCAGGTCGTAGTTGGGTAGAATTGCGGAGACTAAGCCAAGGTTGAGCATGAGGGGGCGGGCTGGCGGTTTCATCACATAAATCCCAACTTCTCCCGCACCCGGCTGATGGTTTGCTGGGCCACGGCGCGGGCTTTTTCTTCCCCGGCCCGCAGTGCTGCTTCCAGTGCGTCGTTGTGGGTCATATAATAGTTGAACAGCTGTCGTTCCGCAGCAAACCGTTCCAGCAGCAGTGCATAGAGGGCTTTTTTTGCGGTGCCATAGCCGTAGTTGCCGCCTTCATACAACCCCCGCAGATCGGCCAGCTGTGCCTCGGTTGCCAGCAGCGAATACAACTGAAAGGTAATGTCTGTATCGGGGTTTTTGGGGGCTTCGAGGGGTGTCGAATCAGATTTTATCTTTTTGACGACTTTCAGTAACTCATTTTCGGGCAGAAAAATATCGATGTAGTTGTTGTAGGACTTGCTCATCTTCAGCCCGTCGATGCCGGGAATGACCATCAGCCGCTCGTCGATGCGGGCTTCGGGCAGCACCAGAATTGGTTGGCCCACGGCGCGGTTCACGGCTCCGGCAATGTCGCGGGTCATTTCGATGTGCTGTCGCTGGTCTTTACCCACGGGAATAACCTCGGCATCGTAGAGCAGAATATCGGCTGCCTGTAGCACCGGGTAGGTAAACAGACCCGCAGTGGCGACTGCCGCATTCACCGCGTTGGCCGCGCCCCCCTCGGCAGCCAGTTTCTCGGCTTTGTCTTTGAACGAGGTTGCGTTTTGCAGCATTGGCATCGGCGTGAAGCAGTTCAGATACCACGCCAGCTCCGTATGCTCCGGCACCCGCGACTGCCGCCAAAAAGTGGTCCGATTCGTGTCCAGCCCAAAGGCCAGCCAGGTAGCGGCAATGGCCCGGACATATTCCCGGCGCGTGTTGCCGTCGCGCAGACTGGTGAGCGAGTGCAGGTCGGCAATGAACAGAAACGAGTCGTTGCCGGGTATATTCGCCAGGTCGATGGCGGGCTTGATGGCCCCCAGAATGTTGCCCAGATGCGGTCGTCCGCTGCTTTGGATACCGGTTAAGATGCGTGCCATATAATGATGGATTAGGGGGAGTAGGGGGAGTAGGAGTAGGGGGAGGAGAGGGAGAAGGAGGAGTAGGAGAGGGAGGAGAGGGAGGAGCATTGTCCTGTCCCTTTTCTCCCCCTTGTCCCTTTTCTCCCCTTGTCCCTTTCCTCCCCCTTGTCCCCTTCCTCCTTTTAGTTTCCTTGTGCTTCTACCACGGCAATGGCGACCATATTCACAATTTCGCGCTCCGAGGAGCCCAACTGCAGCACGTAAACGGGTTTGCGGATGCCGAGCAGAATGGGTCCGATGGCATCGAAACCGGCGGCTTCGCTCATCAGGTTATAGGCAATATTGGAGGCCGACAGGTTGGGGAAGATCAGCGTGTTGGCCCCTTCATCGACGAGTTTGCTGAACGGGTGGTTCTGTTTCAGCAGCTCGGTGTTGAAGGCTAAGTGCGCCTGAATTTCGCCATCTACAATCATGTTGGGATGCTTGCGCTGTAGCATCTCAACGGCCCGGTTCATTTTCTCGGCATCTTCGCCCCGGGCACTGCCGAAGTTGGAATAAGCCACCAGCGCAATGCGGGGTTTGATGTTGAAGCGTTCCACGGTGCGGGCGGTCATCTCGGTGATTTCCACGATCTCTTCGGCAGTGGGGTTGAAATTAACCGTTGTGTCGGAGAAGAAAAGCGGACCGCGTTTGGTGAGCAGAATATACATGCCGGCCACTTTTTGCACGCCCGGCTCTTTGCCGATGATTTGCAGGGCGGGCCGGATCGTATCGGGATAGGAGCGCGTCAGTCCCGAGATAAGGGCATCGGCTTCGCCCGTTTCCACCATCATGGCCCCAAAATAGTTGCGGTAATACATCATCTTCTGGGCTTCGATGGCACTGGTGCCCTTGCGTTGCCGTTTGGCAAAGTAGATGTGACCGAACCGCTGAATCAGGGCATCCTGCTCTGGCGAACGCGGGTCTATAATGGGGGTCTGGCCCAGATCGAGGCTATTATCCAGCATCAACTGCTGAATTCGGTCCACATTGCCCAGCAGAATGGGATAGGCAATGCCATCGTCGCGCACTTGCTGGGCGGCTTTGAGTACCTTCAGGTTCTCGGCATCGGCAAAAACAACGCGTTTGGGGTTCGTTTTTGCTTTGGTCAGAATCACCCGCGAAATTTGATTGTCGTGGCCCAGCCGCCGGGCCAGCTGCGTTTCGTAGGCCTCCCAGTCGGTAATGGGTCGCCGGGCCACGCCCGAGTCCATAGCGGCTTTGGCCACCGCCGGGGCAATGCTCGAGAGCAAACGGGGATCCACCGGCTTGGGCAGAATATACGTCCGCCCAAAGGTCATATTCGATTCGCCATAGGCTAAATTCACCAGATCGGGAACGGACTTTTTGGCCAGATCGGCCAGCGCATAAGTCGCGGCCAGCTTCATGGCTTCGTTGATTTCGGTGGCCCGCACATCGAGCGCGCCCCGGAAAATATAAGGGAAACCCAGCACGTTGTTCACCTGGTTGGGATAGTCCGAGCGGCCCGTGGCCATGATAATATCGGGCCGGGCGGCCATGGCTTCTTCGTAGCTGATTTCGGGCGTGGGGTTGGCCATGGCAAAAACAATGGCATCCCTGGCCATGAGCCGGATCAGGTCCGGCCCCACAATATTGCCCTTGGACAACCCCAGAAAGACATCAGCATCGGTAAACGCATCGGCCAGCGACCGAATGTTGCGCAGGGTGGCAAAGGGCCGGGTGATGGCGTTGAGGTCGGTGCGGTCGGCACGGAGCGGGCCAACAACATCGAACATCACAATGTTTTCAGTTTTGGCACCCAGTGCCACGTACTGGCGGGCGCAGGAGATGGCGGCAGCACCGGCACCCAGGAACACGAATTGCGCTGATTCGATGGATTTTTCAACCAGTTCCAGGGCGTTGAGCAAGGCCGCACCGCTCACAATGGCCGTGCCATGCTGATCGTCGTGCATGACCGGGATGTTCATCTCCCGTTTCAGCCGTTCCTCAATCTCAAAACATTCGGGTGCTTTGATGTCTTCGAGGTTGACCCCGCCAAAGGTTGGCTCCATAATCCGAACCGTGCGCACAAACTCCTCAATATCCTTGGTATTGAGCTCAATGTCAAACACGTCGATGTCGGCATAAATCTTAAACAGCAGCCCTTTGCCTTCCATAACCGGTTTGCTGGCAGCGGGGCCAATGTCGCCCAGGCCCAGCACGGCGGTTCCGTTGCTGATAACGGCCACTAAGTTTCCTTTGGCGGTGTATGTATAGGCATCGTCGGGGTTGGCTTCGATGGCCAGACAGGGTTCGGCCACACCGGGCGAGTAGGCCAGGGAAAGGTCGCGCTGGGTGCTGTATTCTTTGGTAGGAACGACTTCGAGTTTGCCGGGTCGTCCTTTGGCGTGGTAGTCGAGGGCATCTTCACGCCGGATTTTTTGCTGCATGGGTTCAATTACGCGTGATTTTGTTGTCTGGGTTGGCAGGGCGAAGGTACGAAAAGGGCCGGAAGCCGCTCAATATTCCGGTAAGTTTGCGCTATTTTAGGGTGCGCTGTAAAACACGCCACCTATTTTTGACGAACTTCGCGGCCAAACCAGTCGCTTTTATCTAAGCAGGCTTATGATCCGTATCTTCCAGCAGGACGAAACCGCCGTCCGCAAAATCCGTGACATCCATTCATTTTCCGATACGGAGCGCACGCTATGGGTCGATTTGCAGAACCCTACACCCGCTGAGATCAAAAGCGTTGAAGAAAAATTTGATATCGATTTTCTGAGTCAGCAGGAGCAACTCGAGATCGAAAGTTCGTCGCGCTACATTGAAGAAGACGATTTCATGATTGCCAACTCCAACTTTCTGGTGCCCGACGAGGAGCAACGCTACGTGACGGTGCCGGTGAGTTTTATTCTTAAGGACGATACGCTGTTCACCTATCGTAATGCCGACATCAAGTCCTTTGCCGATACGGTAAAACGCATCAAATCGCGCCGGTCGGTCTACAGCGACGGGGCGCAGATTCTGATTTCTATTTTCGAGTCGCGCATAGATTACGATGCTGATCTGATTGAGCTGGTTTCGGGCGAGATCAAAGCCATCAATAAAATTCTCGATCTGGATGCCAACCTCGACCGTGAGATGCTCCTTAATATCAACGACTACCAGGAATTGACGATGTCGATTCGTGAAAATGTGGTTGATAAACAGCGGGTTATCTCGTCCATGATCCGGTCCGACGGGTGGTTCAACGAGGCCGAGCAGATGCGGCTGCGAACGCTGATCAAGGATATAAACTCGCTCATCGACCACACAAATTTTATTTTTGAGCGGCTGGAGTTTTTGCAAAACACCTATCTCGGTTTGATCGATCTGGAGCAGAACCGGGTTGTCAAAATCTTTACCGTTGTGTCGCTGGTTTTTTTGCCGCCCACGCTTTTAGCCAGCATCTGGGGTATGAACTTCGACCACATGCCCGAGTTGCACTGGCGCTTTGGCTATCCAATTGCACTGGGGCTGATTGTGCTCTCGTCGTTGCTGACGCTGTTTATTTTCCGGCGAAAAAAGTGGCTGTGACACAACCCGTTGCTTTTCCAACAAAGCCTCGGCACTGGGCAAAAAAATGTCCCGCTCCCGGCTGCGTGTCGTATGCACAGTTGGGAGCGGGACGGAAAAATAACGACGGCTACTTTTTAATTAGTTTAAGCACGTGACTTCTTGATTCACCGTTAAGGCGCACCAGATACAAGCCCGTTGCCAGTGACGACACGTTGAGGATGACCGTGCCGGTGTCTCGCTGGCTGTAATCGACAGGTAACTTGTTTTCGGTACCGGCCACATTAGTCACCGATACAGTCAGTGGTCCAGACTGGAATTCGCTGGATAAGGTAACCGTAACCTGATCGTCGGCTGGGTTTGGGGCAAGATAAATTGACACCTTCTCCTGTTTTACCGCTCCCTGACGGGCTTTGGCCGCACAATAACTCTGGCGCGTCCACCTAAGGAACTGTCCCTCTGTGCCACTTTGGCGCACGCGGATCAAAAATGGGGGCGTATCGGTGCAATTGGCCGCGCAGTAGTCGAGGGTGATATTAGGGTTGCTGGTCCAGCTGGTCATGCCACCCGATGCAAATTCAACCGTAGTGCCGTTTCCGCCCGTGCTGCCCAGCACAATCTGACCGGTGGTGCAGTTGTAGCTAACCACCGTAGCCGACAGTGCCCCCCCGCTAACCGGCGGTGTGGGTGTGGGTGTAGACGTGGGAGTAGGTGTTCCGCTGCAATACCCCTGGCGCGACCACGTAAACGATTGGCCTGCGGTGCCACTTTGGCGCACGCGAATCACAAACGGGGGCGTATCGGTGCAGTTGGCCGCGCAGTAGTCGAGGGTGAGATTGGTGTTGCTGGTCCAGTTGGTCAGGCCACCCGATGCAAACTCAACCGTAGTGCCGTTTCCGCCCGTGCTGCCCAGCACAAGCTGACCGGTGGTGCAGTTGTAGCTAACCACCGTAGCCGACAGTGCCCCCCCGCTAACCGGCGGAATAGGCGTTGGCGTACCGGCCGATACGATCTGGTAGTTGATTTGTGTCGATACGGAAAGTCCCGCTGTGTTGGTAGCCGTTAGGGTATACTGACCACTACCCGCACCATTAGGAGTGCCCGATATGGTCAGGCCAGAACCCGTCAGTCCACCCGGCAGGTTTTCATAACTGTATGTGAGGGCCAGGTTGGCAGGATCACTGATCGATGCGGGCAGTGTTACATTAATGGCCTGATTGACCGTTGCCGCCAGGGCGGGAAAGCTGCCCGATACAACAGGGGCAGCCGCAGCTGGCTGGTTGCCCGAATACAGCCGGTCGATGGGCACATACTGCGAAACATTCTGACCCGGCAGTATCCATAAAAGTTTTACCTGAGCATCATACCAGTCTTGACGTAATTCAATTTTAATGTCGTACCGTTTGCCCCCTTCCATATAGATTTGGCCCAGCCGTGGCGTAGCCCAGGGATTAACGTTCCAATCATTAATAAGTAACTGATTATTAATCCAGAGCCGGGTACCGTCGTCGTTGTGCGCTTTGATGGTATATGTTCCTGTTGTGGGGGCTTCTATCTGACCAGTCCAGCGTGCCGACCAGTTGCGGTTATCGCCGGGCATTCCCCCACCCGGCGAAGAAGTCCAGACAAAATCCATGGGCCCTTCCACACGCGTTATGGCGGGCGAGCCTGCCAGGTCCTGATTGGGGTAATAGGTGCCACTCAGACCCGTTCCTGAGCCTTTAGAGAGGCCGTTTTGAAACACCCGAAACTTCTCCGAGGGGGTAGAGGCATTACCCGGCAACGACGAAACGACCCGCACCCGATACTGGCCATCCAGATTGGTGGGCAGGAAGACCTTAATTGGATTGGCTGACCCGGTGCCCAGATTGGCCAGATAATCGCCCGATTCGTTCAATAGCTGAACCGTATACTGCGCACCGTTAACGGCCCCGGTTGCCATAAAGCCAACGTACAAATGCCCCCCCGCATACTGCCGGGCTGGTGCAGGCAGGGCCGCCGTCACGGTAGCCGGTACACCGCCCAGGGTGAAGGACTGGCCGTTCTGGAAAAATGAATCGCTCAGCGATGTGTTCCACAGACCAGCCAGCAAAGGCAGTTGAGCCGTGGCAAAGTGCGTGCCATCCCTGCGGTAGTCGTTTCCGTAGGCATCGGTGTTGGGGCCGGCATAGCAGTTGGAAACGGAACCCGCGAGCCTGCTTTGTGCTGAGGTGATGGTTTGATCGCCCGATCCCTCCATCCAGGATGTTTGCGAAATTACCCAGGGAACGCTCTGGCCCAGATCAGAACGGCTTTTGCTGATGACCGCTGCTATGTTATTGAAATACGCATCGCCCGACGTTCTGTTTTTATCACTTTCTCCCTGAAACCACAAAATGCCCCGCAGGCCCGTCCGGCGGGCATAGTGATTCAGGGTTGCACCAATAGCCCGGTAGGGCCGCAACTCCTGCTGCCCATCCCAGGCCTGCGAATCGGGTACGTCTAACTGCCCCTGAGCCGAACCCGCATACTGGTCAGAACTGGTTGCCTGAACGCCAGCCCCCAGCAACAGCACGGGCACGTTTAGCCGACGAACCAGCAAGTCGCCCAGGGCACCATAAAAATGCTTGTTGCTGGTAGGACCCACGCTGGCCGAGCCATCGAGGTGGCGGAAGTTGAAAGCCAACTCATACTCCCGAATATTTCCATTGACGTTATCGACGCAGGATACCCGGTCGTCGGTAGCGTCGGGTCCTTCGGGCGTGCCCTGGGCGTTAGACTGACCCGCTACGAGAATAACCTCGCCCACGCCAACCCGGTCGAGGGTCCAGTTGCCCACTTCCGACCCGTTCGACAAAGTACGTACCTGCAGGCTATACCAGCCACCCGCCAGGTTTATCGTACCACTAAACTGGCCATTGCCGGCCGAACCAATCGTTGCCCAGTCGGCCGACTGGCCCCCGTTAATCGCCGTTGCTTTGACCTGCAGGCTATTTGCCGAGGCCGGGCAATTGCCCTGAACGGGTACATTGGCGCGGTTACTGTTGTCGCGCTGGAAAACAATGCGCGAAACCGGCATGGTGATCTGCGCATAACTTAGCGCGGGTAATAGCAAAAGTAGCGTTAGAGTTTGGTGGAAAAACTTTTTCATGGTTGTGTACAAGAATTAAGAAACGGGAAGAATATAGCAACAGCATTTGATAGGCGAGCAGCGTGATATGTCAGTCAGTCAGTAGTTGGGAAGGACTATATCATTGATTTGAGCTACTTGCCAGACCGTAGACGGGTCAGGCGTTCATAAGTCACATCATAAAATTAGTTTTGAGGTAAAATTAATTTAAATTAGTCACCGTTTAGTCTAAAAAGACTACTAAAAGCTATTTAGTCGTAAATGTAGTGTAAATAATAGACAAAGTATTAAGCGCACTGATGAATATGGTATACTTAGTCGAACTACATCGAACCAGAGTGGGAAAACTCCACATATTTCTCCCGGTGCTTGGGCTGAGATAATGCCGTTTTTTAGCCGCTCAAAATAGACTTTCATTACTGTTGTATCAATAGTTGTGCCAATATGAAGCATCGACACCAACAAATAACTGTTCGGGGCAAAAAATCCTAACGCCATCGACGACGAATGACCAATAGAAACCTGATTATGATTTTTTGTTCATGTATTTACTGTGCCGAACCGGCATTGCCGGGTATAATCACCGGCAGGCGAAACCGTAGAGTCAGAACCGGAAGTGAGCGTTGCAAGGGGTCTGATTTTTTTTCGTAAATCCGCTGCAATTCGCAACAGGTAGGTGAACCAGTCAATCAAAGCACCTGCCGAAACAAAGTAGTTAAATTAGCGGGGCGGGTGGTACTTTTGCCCACTATGCGCTACTTCATCGAACTTTCGTACCGGGGCACCGCCTACCACGGCTGGCAGACGCAGGCCAACGGCATCAGCGTCCAGACAACCATCGAAGCGGCCCTGTCGCAGCGCTTTGGCCAGCCCATGTTCATCCTCGGCAGCGGCCGAACCGATGCAGGCGTTCATGCCCGGCAGCAGTTTGCCCATGTCGATCTGCCGGAGCCACTGGCCGTGTCGGATGCCCTAATTCATTCGCTTAACTGCATCCTGCCCGATGACATTGCCATTCAGGCTATTTTTCCCGTTCGGCCCGCCGACCACGCCCGGTTTTCGGCCACATCCCGCTATTATCAGTATCACATCAGCCGCCATAAAAACGCGTTTCAAAATGGCCTGACCTATCATTTCAGGCCGCAACTGAACGAAGGGCTGATGAATGAAGCCTGCCAGTTGCTGCTGCCAACCACCGATTTCGAAAGTTTCAGCAAAGCCCGCGCCGACGTTACCCACTTCCGGTGTCGGCTCGATACGGCCCGCTGGCACCGCACCGGCGACCGGCTGACGTTTCATATCGAAGCCAACCGGTTTCTGTGGGGCATGGTCCGAACCATTGTGGGTACAATGATCGAGATTGGGCAGGGGCGCATGAGTCTTGAGCGGTTTGAGGCCATCATCAACGCCCGGGACCGCAGGGTAGCGGGTCGGGCGGCTCCGGCCAACGGCTTGTACTTAATGGAAGTGCGCTACCCGGCCGAGGTGCTGGCCGGGCGGGCTCCGCTTGAGGAGGGAATATGGCTATCGGACAGGTAAATTGAAAACTGGCCGGGACAAAAAAACCATGATTGGCTTTCATGGCTATGAACACACAGGCAGCAGTATGTCCGGCAACTGGCCGAGGTCACCAACCGCGAAATCAGTAGTCTGCCCGATTATCTGGACGCGCTCAAATCCCGGCACGATTACTTTGCCGCCCACGGTTGCCGCCTATCCGCCCACGGGCTGGAACACATTTATGCCGACAATTGCGCAACAACAACCACCGTCGGCTGCCCGACGACACCGACTGGATCGGCCAGATCGTGCAGGATATTTGCTGCCGCAATGCCAACCGCTATTTTTGTTTCTGATGCGGGTTCAGAAAAATAGACTCCCAGTAACTAATTGATAATCAGGCAAGGTATTACTGTTTGTACACGGTCCCGTCTTTCATCACGAACCGGACAGTCTGCAACGTTTTGATGTTTTGGATCGGGTTTTCGTCCACGGCAATGATGTCGGCAAACTTACCCGTTTCAATAGAACCCACCTGTTTGCTCATGCCCAGCAGCCCGGCGTTGGTCATCAGGGCCGATTTGATGGCTTCGAGGGGCGGCATCCCGGCTTCAACCATGTACTCAAATTCGCGGGCGTTGTAGCCGTGGATATACACGCCCGCGTCGGTGCCGAAAGCAATTTTAACCCCCGCCTTGTAGGCTTTGGCAAACGTAGCCTGAATTTTTGGGCCGATGGCCAATGCTTTAGGCGTTACCAGGGCCGGATAGTAGCCAAAGCGCCGGGCCGAATCGGCCGCCGTTTTTCCCGCAATGATGGTGGGAACGTAGTGGGTGCCGTATTTTTTGAATAACTCGATGGCTTCGTCGTCCATCAGCGTGCCGTGCTCAATGGTTTGCACACCCGCTCTGATGGCGCGTTTCATGCCTTCGGCCCCGTGCGCGTGGGCGGCCACCGGAAAGCCGTAGTCTTTGGCGGCATCAACAACGGCTTTCACTTCTTCTTCCGTAAACTGAGCACCGGAGCCATCTTTGGCATTGCTCAGCACGCCACCGGTTGCCGTTATTTTAATGAGATCGGACCCGTCTTTGTAGCGTTGCCGAACGGCTTTGCGGGCATCGTCGGGACTGTTGATGACACCTTCTGTTGGGCCGGGATCGCCCATCAGATCTTTCCGGTATCCGTTGGTTGGATCGGCATGGCCGCCCGTTGTGGCAATGGATTTGCCCACCGTCAGCACCCGTGGACCATCGACCAGCCCGGCGTTGATGGCGTTGCGCAGGGAGATGTTTACGCCCGACCCGCCCAGGTCACGCACCGTGGTGAAGCCGGCCAACAGCGTTGTTTTGGCGTACTGAGCCGCCTGAAATGCCACATCGGCCGGGTTGCGGGTGAAACCATCGATGGCACCGCCCCGGCGCGTCTGGGTTTCGAGGTGAACGTGCATATCGATCAGGCCGGGCAGCACGGTTTTAGTTTTCATGTCCAGCACCCGGTCCTGACCGGCGGGCGTGGTGTAGCCTTTTTGCACGGCTGTAATCTTGTTGCCCTCAACCACAACGGTCATTTGGGGCTGCACGGCATTGGCGATGCCGTCGAAGAGATTGCCGCAGTGGATGAGGGTTCGCTGGGCCACCAAGGGCGAAGCCAACAGGGAAAGACCCGCCAGCAGGTATAGTTTTTTCATGGGTATGCGTTTGGTTCAGTACAAAAAAAGCCGCAACGACTGGTTGCGGCCTGAATATACGAAAAGTTGCCGGTAAATGTTATTGCAGGCGGGAGACCTGAATGATGGCTTGCTGTTCAGGCTGTTGGATTCTATCTGGATATGGCACGACATCGCGCAGAATAACTGTGTAAGTAAGATTCTGGAACTGAACGGTGGTCGAATCCCGCCTGGCTTTCGAGAAGCCATCCAGCGTTAGTTTGCGTTTCTGAAAATCAGCACCTAAACTGATCGTAAGAGAAGCACCGGCCCCACCAGCCACAATGCACTTATATCCAATAGGACATCTGTTGTCAAATATCGTATCGACAACCACGGTAATGCCGGAGGGAAACCTCGCCGACTGGTTGCTCTTAACCGATACGGTATTGGGGGCCAGGCCAGGTTTTACGCCCTCCGACGACCGGCAGGCAAAAAAGACGGTAATGCCCAGCGTGAAAATAAACGCTGTTTTAAAAATGATTGTGCGCATGGTTCCGTGAGTTTTTTGAACAGGACCCACTTTCTGGTCAAACCGTTGCAATTTATTTTTGCTGCGTCAAAAATTTCAGAATTAACGCCTGTGTCTGACCTATTTCATCGAGCCGCTGCTCAATCTGGTCGAACCGGCGGTCCATCTGGTCGAACCGGCGGTCCATCTGGTCGAGCCGCTGCTCAATCTGCTCAAACCGGCGGTCGATGCGCTCAAAACCAGTGGTCATGTCCTGCCGGATCGACCGTACTTCAACAGTCAATGTGGCCAGACCATTGGCCAGCATTTCTGTTTGGCGACCCTGATCGGCAGCTAAGTGCTCAAGTTGCTCAACGCGCTCTTCTAAAAACATAAGGTCAGTTGGTGGATTGGTTTTGCAGTAACGCAATTTTCAACACCTACGCAATGATTTTCTTAACGGTAGCGCAACTTATTTTTTCACAATCACGCCATCGGCCACAAAGGTGAGGGCTTTTTCGGGTTCGGTGATCTTTTCAATCTCTTCTTTCGACTTACCGGCATCCTGGGCGTAGTGGCGCAGTTCGGATACGGGCGTGATGGTGGTTTCGGCAATGCCTTCCATCACCACCGTTCGGCCCACGATGTCTTTCGGCACAAAGAAGCCATAATCTTTAAAACTCACCCGCATCACCTGACCGTCGCCGGTTTTGACCTTCACCCAGCAGCCTTTCATTTTACAGACCGACTCCACTGTGCCTTCGACTTTGGCAACCATTTTGTCCTTACTACCCATTTTAGTAGCCAACTGGGTGGCAGGCAGGGCACCTTGTCCGGAAAACTTCTTGCCATGTTGCGTTTCGCTGGTCTGAGCGAACGCACCAACGGATGCACTTACAATCAGGCCGATAATCAGGAGGTTTTTCATGCGATCAGTTTGCTATGTTTGTCTCAAAAGTACCGGATAAAACAGACTTTCAAAAGAAGTGGTACGGTAAACAATCCGTTGGGCCCACAGTACCCGCCAAAGCGAAAGTTTGTTTCTGGCATTTTGAAGCCTGTTACTGAACACAGACTCACCATCAGCAACGGATTATTTACCGCAGCTATGTGTACAGTTTCCGAATGGGTGGTTTCATCGCCAAAACTAACTATTTCCAGCATTCTCCCGTTCTTTACGCCTAAATTCTCTTCGTCTGCCGCTATGCCCCCCCGCAAACTCGTTCTCAGCGAACTCGACCGGCTGTCGGTCGATGATTTCAAAGACGCTGCCAAGTTCCCCTTTTGCCTCATTCTGGACAATGTCCGCAGTCTTAACAACGTCGGGTCGGTGTTCCGAACAGCCGATGCCTTTCGGGCAGAGCGGCTGTATCTATGCGGCATCACCGGCACCCCGCCCCACCGCGACATCACCAAAACCGCCCTCGGTGCTACGGAGTCCGTGGCCTGGCAACACGTGACCGATGCCGTAGCTTTAACCAAACAGCTACAGGCCGAAGGCTGGCTCGTTGTTGCCATTGAACAGGCCGAGGGCAGCACCCTGCTGCATAGTTTCTGGCCGGAACCAAACCAGCGATACGCCTTTGTGCTGGGCAACGAGGTGTCGGGCGTAAGCGACGAGCTGGTGCAGCTGGCCGATCGGGTGCTGGAAATACCCCAGTTCGGCACGAAACATTCCCTCAATATTGCCGTCACAACGGGGATCGTTTGCTGGGACTTTATCCAAAAGATAACAAAAACTTAATATTGGACTTGCAATTATCCCAAATAAATCGTATTTCTTTGTAGATTTTTTTACCCCAAATCGTATATGACAACCAAGACCACAAAAACAAAGCAGAAGTCACTGGCATCGGACATCATCAGTTCGATTGA
>JAYVAP010000331.1:0-11239 GCA_043750915.1 Spirosoma sp.
ACACGGCTTATGTGTATGATTTTAAGTTTCCCGACCTGACCGAAGAGGCTTACAATGCTTATCAAAAAACGCTGGCTGAAAACCCGTATGCCTGGAGTACGGAGGAGCAACGTAAGGCGCGTACCCCAAATATCCCTAAATTCTACGTCATTAATTTTGACGATGTAGCTTATTCGCACCGCTGTAATCCGTTGTTGCCTGCCTTGATGACCGACATCATGGATGCCTATGAATCAGCGCAAACGATCATGCTGAACCTGAACAGGTCATGGGCGCAAAAACAGGGGGAGTTCTTCCCGGAATCGGCGATCAACTACCTTACCTCAGTGATCTGGTATTTGCGGACGGTGAGCATGGAGTATCAACAACTATATCAGGAACACCGCCAAACTGACCGGCCTGATGATGCGGCTGAAGCCGAGCAATATGATAAACAACTGTCTAACTACTACCGATTAAGTCAAATTTGTACGTTTCCGCACACGCTGGAATTTCTCAACCGTAGCTACGATGAGATGTTTGGTCTGATGGAGCTGTATCCTGAAGTTGAACTTTATGTCCGGCCTTTTATTGATGCCAAAGCCGGGGGTGCGATGGAACAGTTAGAGGGGCAAATTGCGTCTGTTCGCATTCCAATGGCCCGCTTATCGTCGCCCACCCTATATTGGGTGATGACGGGTAACGACTTCAGTTTGGACATAAATAACCCTGCCGAACCAAAGATACTTTGCACGGGCAATAACCCGGAGCGGGTCAGCATTTATGGTACGGCTTTCTCGCTGTACACGTCGCGGATGATGAAATTGGTGAACAAAAAGGGTAAGCTAAAATCGGCTCTGTTCTGGGACGAATTGCCCACGATGTTTATCAAAGGAATAGATATGCTGATCGCTACAGCCCGTTCAAATAAGGTCGCCACCTGGCTCGGTATTCAGGATTTTGAGCAGTTGATTCGGGATTATGGGGAGCGGGAAGCTAAGGTTATCATGAACATCATCGGCAACCTTTTTTCGGGAACGGTCGTCTTCGAGACCGCCGAGAAACTGGCCCGGCGTTTCGGGAAAACCAACCAGGAAAAAGAGTCGATTACTTATTCAAAAAACGACACGACGATCAACGTATCTACCCAACAGGCCGATATGATTCCGGCATCCAAGATTTCGACCCTGAAACAAGGTGAGTTTGTTGGCCAATTTGTGGATAATTTTGGCGAGGAATTTGACCTGAAAGCCTTCAAATCGTTCATTGTTGTAGAAGAGGTAAAGGCCGAGAAGAAGCATAAATTACCCGTAATCAATGATTTAGGTAGGCTCATCAACCAGAAATATGCAGAAGCTTTAAAAGCCGTCGGTTACTCAACCTATGAGGAACTACCTGATTCTGAGAAGTTACATTGGCGGAACCGACTGCTTCAGGAGCACTACTACCGTGTTAAGCAGGATATCGGCTTGCTTGTCGAACATGAATCAATCCGTTATGGATTAACCCTGCACGAGACATAATCGCCCCGGCAACGGCCGACCGTCGGCCCCCCGGCAACCACTTAATACCACCGCTTTGGCGACGGTCCGCCGTTGCAGTCAGACCCTAAACACGAATGGAAGAAACAATAAAAAATGAGGATGCTCCCTCTATTACAGAAGAAAAGGCTAAAGTTCGGCAAACGAAAAAGCGACTGGGCGGAACGAAGCCGGAAGAGCCACTGAAACGAGAACGTGGTCGCCCGAAGAAGACATCGGAAGAGAAAGGCGGGTATAGCCATGTCCTCTTTAAAACCAATCTCTTCAAACCGGCCAATCTGACCGAGTCAATACCTTTGACGGATGAGCAAAGGCAGCAGCGAACAGCCACTTATTTAGCCAAAATACGGGAGATTGTACACCATGAGACTGCAAATGAGTATTACTGGCGGTTGGTTTTTACGGCTACATTTCACCTATACCGCAGCCGTAAACAGATGGTAGCTATGGCTGCCGGGGCCACAAAGATTCCTTCGGTTCTACCAAGTGATATGGCGGAAGATGCCGGCATGGAATACTTTAATTTGAAGAACCTTTTCTCAGGGCGAGGCACGGCCAAGAATGTATTCTGTTTTCTACGGTTCCTCCATGAGCAATCCATCGACTTCAACCAGGTGCAGTACAACGAGAATATAATTGACCGCGCCTACACTTTTTTGACGGTCTTACGACAGGATGGCATTGACCCTGAAGAAGTGAAACGATTATTCTACAAATAGAATATTATTATTTGGAAAAAATTTATCTTTTTTGTGATCAGTAACAGGTTTACGGGTGTGCAGATTGATACTGAGCCACTACTTTAAGGCCAACAGTCAGGTAGGCCACCGGGTTAATGTACTGTCCGGATTTTCGCACGGCATAGTGCAGGTGCAAACCCGTAGCCTGTCCGGTTTGCCCCAGTACACCCAACGCTTCACCAATCTGGATTTCCTGACCAATTTTACAGCTAATCAAAGCAAGGTGGCCGTAGATCGTTTGGTATGAATTGCCGTGATCAACGACAGCATAAAGTCCCAGACCGCATTCATAGCCTACCTTTAAAACCATGCCTGATGCCGTTGAACGCACTAATTGATGCGGTCCGGCAATGTCTATCCCTTCGTGGTGCTTATAACGCCCCTGTATTGGATGAAGCCGCCAACCGAATTGAGAGGATACTCTGTTGTAGTCCCACGTTCCTACTGGCGGAATACAGGGTATGGTGAAGGCAACAATTGGACAGACCGCCATAAAATGAGGAAATAACCCGATCACATTGGCATGGGGGAGCTGTTGAATATGCGCTATCAGCCGCTTTTTCGTCTCCATTAGGGAGTTATCGCCTACAGTATAAGTCCTGTTTTGGCCAACTGAATGCTTCAGCGGATAACAGAGAGACAAGTAGCTAAGAATGATTAAGAAACGAATCATATCGTAAAATTAGTGTTTGAGTTGATAAAGAAAAATAATTTTATTTTTCAAACTGCAACCCCCATCTTTGTATTGCCAATTGGTTAATCCGTATGGTACGTAATCGTATAAGAACGTACCGATTAGCCAAGTGATACTCGACCGCTCGGGCGGCCCCGTATGGAACAGACAGAAAAGCTCTTAGAAGAAAATATGTATTTGTTTAGTCCTGAGTCGAACAACAGTCCTGCTACTGCTGAATCAGACGTGATTGATTTGACAGCGTTGCGAACAGATAATCGAATGAATGAGCAGGCGGCTGATGTCATCAGCCAGAATGCGTTAGGCACCGGGGTATTAATTGCCAATTCTTTATGGGAATATACGCTGCTTCGGCAGAATGACCGCCGGGCCGCCGGGCGGGCCGATGAGGCAGTGGAGGTTGTCAGTGCTGCCAACGATGCGGCTAATGCGCGTCATTTTTTGGACTTATTTCGGGAAAGCTTTCAGGAGTTTCGTCAAAGTGCCGAATATGGTAAATTACTAATAGGTGAACAGGCAAAATGGCGGCCTACCCTCCATGACTCGAACGGGCGAGTGATTGGACAACTCAACCATGTGTTGCTTAATCCGACGTTGCCCCAGGTGGCTAACAAGCCAGTCATACAAATTATTCTGCCCAACCGCGACTACATCCAGGAAGTAGCCAGCCGGTTAAAGCCGGAACAGCAGCAAGCTTTAGAGAAAGGTCAGCCTTTAGCATTTCTTGAGCGACGTACTACTCTCCATGACGACATCATGGTGCAATCGCTGATGAACATGATGACTCCATCGGCAGCCGATCAGCGACAGCGCATTGTTCAGGCAATGAAGGAGTACCGGCAGGCCCAGGCAGATACGAAGCCAGAAGACATTGCCGGACTTCGGCAGTCATTTAGTCGAATTGTTGAAAAGACGCTTAACGTGGAAGGATTTCGACGTGAGACACTACTCGACAAGATGCTTGAAGTGAATCATTTACAGCGTGTTACCTATCACCCGGATGTCAATATACTGGGTATACAGCCCATACATCTGCAAACCGTTCCGTTGTCATATAAAGGCGTCGATTTACAACCCGCCCAAATCAGAAACCTGCTATTGGGGAATACTATTGAAGTTGCCGGGCTTCGTGATGACCGGCGATCCGGTTTATACCGCGCTACGATTCAGTTCAACGTGTTGCACAACAGGACTGAGGAAAACTCAAAGCGGGAGGAGATCAGAACCGAAAATAAAGCGGATTTCAACCACCATCAGCAGACCGTGAACCAACGTGGTTCGGACGATATACGTCAATTGCCGAAAGACACTCGACCGGGTAACGAGCCGACGGCTAAACCTCCGCAAGACCTGAAACAACGACCAGCGTTCTGGCCCGGCCGTTAAACAATTTTTTAAAGATAGTTGTACGGTCTCCTCCGACCATGAGGAGACCGTATGCCTTGTTTTATCCAATTGGCAACAAATACAGTAATGATGAACGAAGACTGGAATCTGAATGCCCTTATTCAGAAATGGGGTTTAGAACGCATCAGCCGGGCTATTCGACCACTATTTCTGGGAATTGATGAGGACAATCAGATTGATATACCGAATAATTCCCACCCAGATTGCGCGGCCCGCCGACGATTTGAACTGCCAACTTTTGTCGTAAATGCAAGTGTCAATGACAAGGCGTTATGGAATGCGCTGAATGCTGCTCAACAGAACACGTTGCTAATGGCCTGTTGCGAATTCCATTTAGACATGGATAGCCTGGCAAATGACCTCAATGATATTATCGCCCCGCCCGGCGACGAAGGGTACGAACTCGCTGATGAATAGCTCTTTGTCCGAACACGACCCAATTTATTCCTACTCCCTTTCATTCATTTATTAAATAACTGGCTATGGATGTCACAGGACAACGTAACAAAGCATCCCGTGAGCAATTGGCTATCCTCCGACACCTGAATCGCGAATCGGTTCGATACGTGGTATTTGGTGATTTTGCCCTTAATGCGCTGGAGCAAACACGCACCATCGGGCATATTCAGCTTTGGATTGACCCGACGAAAGAGAATATTGAACGGCTCAACAAATCCATTGATACCATGTATGGCCCCCGCAATGCAACAGCTGTTCCGGTAGAGGTGGCTGATAAACCCGAAATGCGCCGGATGCTAACCCTCGGTACCGGGCAGGTGCGCGTTAATCTCTATCCGGCCATTGCCGGTTTTAAACCCGATCAGTTTGAGGATGCCTTTGGCCGCGCCATGAAAGGGCAGGCAACGATGATTCGGCCAACAGGTCAGTTTGATGGCTCCGTGGCCTACCGTCAGCTGGGTGTCAACGACCTCTATCAGAATGTTCGGGCCAGTAATTCTTATCACCGGGCCTGGAACATCGAACTTGTAGAACGCTATGCTCAACAACGAAACTTACCGCTCCAGCGGCCCGATTTGACTACTGATACATCAGTATCGGCGGCTGTCAACAAGCGGCAGCCTGAGCGTATTAACCGCAATTTTGACCAAATTCGGGATGAACTCGACCTGGAAATGGTGTTACAGCACTACGGCTACCGGGTTGATACGAAAAAATCACAGCCTAATTCGCCCTGGCGCATTTACGAAACAGGTGCCCCAGGTGATAAGCAACGATTGGCGGTAGCAGCATTGCAGGGCCATAAAACCAAAATCTTCGTGGACCTCAACGACTCGGTTAACTTCCGGGGCGACATCTTCAAGTTCATGGAGAAGATGGAACACGGCAATTACCGGCATATTTTCGAGGTGGTTGACCGCATTACCATGAAGGATGGCTACGCGCAGGAAAAAGCCAAAATCCCGTCACTGCGGCAAATTCCCGAAAACTATTTTCTTAAAGATACACTACTTCGGGAACAGGATTTGCAGCAACGCTACAACATCGGCCCGCTTACCAATACCAATTATCTAAACAGCCGATCACTCACGCTGGATACGCTTTACAGTCCCGAATTCGACGGGAGAATCAAGAATACGGCTTATCAAAAAGAAGGTAAAACGATTATAAATACGGCCTTTCCGTTGTATGCCCGCGACGGCCGTATTGTGTCGCTCGATGTCCGTAACTCAACCTACAAAGCTTTTCCAGAAGGCGAACGCGGAGAAGCTATCTGGCACTCGAATCGGTTTTACACCACTCAAAAAGACATCACGCTGACCGATGGAACACAACTGCCACTCGGCACAGCTGGCACGGCCTACCGAACCCCCGATAACCAACGTATTATTTTTCATATCAGTGGTCAGGTCGCCAACGATCAGCGGGTAGAATTGCCGCTGACCATGGCTAAAGATGTGTTGCGGGAGCAGCCAGCCAACCGCGTTGTTGTAACTGAATCGGCAATTGATGCCTTGTCGTTCAAACAACTAAATCCTGAACAGGAAGGCGAACGGCGGTTATACATCGCAACAGCCGGGCAACCGGGTGGGCGACAGGTTGGATTCATTCAGGACAAGTTGAAAGAGAATCCTTCGGCCCAATTGGTTATTGCTCAGGATGGGGATAATCCGGGCCTTCGCTTTGCCATTAATTATATAGGACTGGAACACCCGGCAGAGAATCCTGATCTGAAAATCAAGCCCTACATCACCTATTCGGCTCCTGCGCGGTCGGCTTTACGTGAGGATGTGGCGGGGGATTGGGTAAATTTGGCGAGTAAACTAAGTGGTGCTGAAACAGGGGCTAAACCGCTTACACTGGCCGAAAAGCCTGTTGAGGAAGGGACGAAAGAACTACTTGGAACAAACAGATTAACGCTCGAAGTACGCTATCCAATTGGCGAGAATGCCCAGGTTGGACAGCAACAGAATGAACAATTCATTGGCAAACTCATCAACGACCTCAACCTGTTTATTCGAAAATATGACTACAACAATGACCCGGCCGATAAAGAAAGTAAAGTAGTTGAGTTTCAGCGTGAAAGTCTATTTGATTCGACCAGTAACCGGGTGGTAACACGCACAGTCATTCACTTTCCCAATGACTCTGTACTATTGGGTAAAGTGTTAAATTACCTTACGAAGGAGATAGAAACCCGTCAGGGCCATCAACTCTATCAAGTGGTCAGGCCCACCCGTCAACAGAAAGATTTTAACGATGTGCTCCAAACAAGAAATGGTCAGCCTTTACCCGCAACGCATAATTTGCGAATCGGCGAACCGCCCAAAATCGTCCCTTTCAATAAAGCTGGTGAGTTGGTGGGCCAGCAACAACATCAACAGCGGGAAGGAACGTCAGCGAAACAGGGTATCCCTGATGCTGATAAATCACCCGAGCAGGACCCTGCCTTACCTAAAAAAGGACCATCGAAACGTATGTGACAGCTAACTGTGCTGAAATAATTGCCCTCCGCAAAAGCCACGCCCATTGAGTTTGAAAGCGGCTTTTTTACAAAAAAAGTGTAGGGCGATGATCACTTGGTACTCTACCCTGTTTTCAATTGATTCTTTCCCCGAAGGCTTACCGACTGATGATTCGGCTGCCAAACGGCTCTGGTATCGTTAGCAAACTGACGAAACGAGGTAGGAGGATGACCCAATACGTTAGCCAGTGTGTCAGTCAAGCCAGCGGCTTTGCCCAGTTTGGCAACCGTGTAGAGCGCAACCATCACCAAGACAAAATCGAGTTTTATCTTTTCCCGCACTACCTTTTGCCAGATAAACCGCAGTACGGACGGTGAACGATAAGTGATAGTACAGCCCAGCACATCCGTCAGGATGACTGCCACTTCGGTGTAGGTCAGGGCTTCGGAGCCGGTCAGTTCAAACGCTGCATTCAGGTGTTGGCCGGTGGCTAAGGATTGGGCCGCAATCTCGGCCAGGTCGCGCACATCCACGAAGCTGGTTTTAACCTGCCCTGCTGGAACAAAAATTTCCGACCGTTCACAAATGTCGGCACGGAGGGTCGTGCTGAGGTTCTGCATAAAAAAGCTGGGTCGCAACATAGTATAGCCTAATCCGGCCTCCCGGATCAACTTCTCAATTTTGTGATGAGGGGTGATCGTGTTATTCTTAACACCCTGTAGCGACAGGAACACCACCTGACCCACGCCCGCCCGCTGCATGGCCTGCACAAAGGGGAGAAAGTAACGATTTACATCAGATAAGGCAGGAGGACGCACCAGTAACACCCGCGAGACACCCGCCAGGGCCGCATCGAAGGTTTCAAGCCGGGCAAAATCGAGCGGCACCCTGACATCTGTCAGTGCGGTCAGTTCGGGCGAAGCGTCGCCCGGTAGCGTTTCACTGGTAGGTAGTACCCCGGCCACGAGCGTCAGGTTTGGTTGGTTTGGGTGTTTGGCTAACTGCCGGAGGGTAGCCAGACCGACGTTACCCGCCGGAGTCGTGATCAGTATTTTTTCCATGTTTGGGATTACTGCTTCCACGTCCAATCACGAATGTCAGGCATATCTTCCCCGTAGGTCTGAATGTGCCGCTTATGGTCAATCAGCTTGTCTTTCAGGTGTTGAACCAGATATGCAGCCCGGTTGCCGAGTTGCGGAAGCCGATCCAACAGGTTCAGTACTAAGTGAAAACGGTCGAGTTTGTTTAGCACCGTCATGTCGAAGGCGGTTGTGATCGTGCCTTCTTCACGGTAGCCATGAACGTGCATATTCGGGTTGTTTGCCCGGTTGTAGGTCAGCCGATGCACGAGCCAGGGATAGCCGTGAAACGCAAAAATGACGGGCTTATCGGTTGTGAACAGGGCGTTGTAGTCGGCATCGGTCAGGCCATGCGGGTGTTCGGTATGGTGTTGCAGTTTCAGCAGATCGACCACGTTGACAACCCGGATTTTCAGTTCGGGCAGATGCTCGCGCAGGATGGAGACAGCGGCTAACGTTTCGAGCGTGGGTACGTCGCCACAACAGGCCATCACCGCGTCCGGCTCAGTGCCTTCGTCGTTGCTTGCCCAGGGCCAGATGCCGATGCCTTTGGTGCAGTGCCGGACAGCGTCGTCCATCGACAGCCACTGCGGAGCCGGGTGTTTACCCGCCACAATCACGTTGACGTAATGCCGGGACCGTAAACAGTGATCCATCACCGAGAGCAGACAGTTGGCATCGGGCGACAGATAGACCCGCACGATGTTGGCTTTTTTGTTCACTACGTGGTCCATGAAACCAGGGTCCTGGTGGGTGAACCCATTGTGATCCTGCCGCCAGACGGTGGAGGTGAGCAAGTAATTGAGCGACGCGATGTTCCGTCGCCAGGGCAGTTCAAGGGTGGTTTTAAGCCATTTGGCATGTTGGTTCATCATCGAATCGACAATGTGAATAAAGGCTTCGTAGGAGTTGAATAATCCGTGCCGCCCCGTGAGCAAATAACCTTCCAGCCAGCCTTCGCACTGATGCTCACTGAGCATCTCCAGCACCCCGCCCGACGGAGCCAGAAACTCGTCGTTATCGGCGGTTTCGCCCAGCCACTGCCGGTTTGTAACCTCAAACACCGCGTTTAGTTTGTTGGAAACCGTTTCATCGGGCCCGAACACACGGAATGTGCGCGGTTCCTGATTGAGCCGGATCACATCGCGCAGAAACTGTCCCGTAATGCCTGTATCACTGGCCAACTTAGCACCCGGTGTCGATACGGCAACAGCATAATCCCGAAAATCGGGCAGGTGCAAATCGTGGAGCAGCAGCCCGCCGTTGGCGTGGGGATTCGCTCCCATGCGCCGATTGCCGGTCGGGGCAAGATTAGCTAACTCGGGCAGGAGCCGCCCCTGCGCGTCGAAAAGTTCGTGGGGCCGGTAGCTGCCGAGCCAGGTTTCAAGCGCGGTTAGGTGTTCCGGGGGCGCAGTGGCCGACACCGACAGTGGCACTTGATGCGCCCGGAAGGTGTCTTCGTTGGGTAAGCCGTCTACCGCTTTCGGCCCCGTCCAGCCCTTCGGCGACCGCAGCACGATCATCGGCCAACGCGGACGCGTACTCGTCTCGCCAGTGCGGGCTTTCGACTGACTGTCAAGAATTTGCGTAGTAACTGCGTCCATCGCTCCGGCCATTGCCTGGTGCATGGCTTCGGGTTCGTGGCCTTCCACGTAATACGGTGTCCAGCCGTAGCCACGCAGGAGTTGGTCGAGTTCTTCATGGCTGATGCGGGCCAGCACCGTTGCACTGGCAATCTTGTAGCCGTTCAAGTGAAGAATCGGCAAGACGACCCCGTCTGAGACCGGATTCAGAAATTTGTTGGAGTGCCAGGCAGTGGCTAACGGCCCGGTTTCGGCTTCGCCATCGCCGATGACACAGGCTACGATCAGATCGGGGTTGTCAAAGGCGGCTCCAAACGCATGACTTAGCGAATAGCCCAACTCGCCCCCTTCGTGGATGGAACCGGGAATCTGGGGCGAGGCATGGCTCGAAATACCCCCAGGAAACGAGAATTGGGTAAACAGCTTTTTCAGCCCGGCCTCGTCCTGACTCACTGCCGGATAAATATCGGAATAACTGCCTTCCAGGTACGTATTGGCCACGACAGCCGGGCCACCGTGACCGGGTCCACAGATATACATCATGTTTAAATCGTAATGGCAGATAACCCGGTTCAGGTGGGCGTAGATGAAGTTTTGTCCCGGCGTGGTTCCCCAGTGGCCGAGCAGCACCCGCTTCACGTGTTCGAGCGTGAGCGGGTCCCGCAGCAACGGGTTGTCGCGCAAATACATTTGTCCCACCGACAGGTAGTTAGCCGCCCGCCAATAGGCATCGATCAACCGGAGTTGTTCGGGCGATAACGGTAATGGTGATTGAGTGTCCGGTTCAGGCAGTTGGCTGATAAGGGTTTCCATAACGGTTGGTTGAGTTAATTGATACATTTCGACACCAGTCCGGCTATCATCTGCTCCTCATCCGTTGGGATGATGCGGACGGTGACGCGCCTGGTATCGGTTGAGATGATGGGGGCGTTGGCTGTGTTTCGTTGGTCGTCAATGTCGATACCGAGATAGCCCAGCCCGGTGCAGATGCGGGCGCGGATTTCGGGTACGTTTTCGCCGATGCCGCCCGAAAAAACCAGCGTGTCTACTCCGTCGAGGACAGCGGCATAGGCTCCGATTCCTTTTTTGGTCTGGTAACAAAATAATTCGACTGCTTCAGCCGCCCGGATATCTGTTGCCTGACCATTAAGCAAATAGCGCATATCCGAACTCGTTTCCGATACGCCGAGCAAGCCCGATTCGTGATTGATGAGGTGATTGAACTGGTTCGTCGTTAACCCCTCTGCTTGCATCAGGTATGTGGCCACACCAGGGTCGAGTTCGCCCGTTCG
>JAYVAP010000332.1:0-4052 GCA_043750915.1 Spirosoma sp.
CCACGTCAACGGGTGGTTTTCTGCGCAGCCGCGTTCGGCACCTGCTGCGTTCATACCGCTAATTTTTTTGTAGGACACTGGTTAGCCCGTGTACAAGAAACCCAGCGGATCGGGATATTGAAACGCGTATTTAGTTGCCTGCATAAGCCGGGCCGAACTGACAATTTTGTATGGAACCGGCTCCTCAGGCTGAACAAATGAAGGCAATTCATAGCCAAAATCAGCGCAGCTTTTGCGGTAAACTGCCGCCCGGGTTGGATGTTCGGGTGCCACGGCGTTAAAAACCCCGGCCAGCGGCTGTTCAATCAGGCGGAGCAGAATCCCGACGGCATCATCGCGGTGGAGGTAGTTCACCGGCACGGCCCCACTATCGACGGTGCGCCCGGCCACGTATTTACCGGGAATCCGGTTGTAGCCCATCAGTCCGCCACAGCGCAAAATCGTTACAAGCCGCTCCGACTCCAGTTGCTGAACGAATTCTTCGGCCCGGACCAGTGCCGGGGCAGCGGCCTGTTCGGGGGCGGTAACGGTTTGCTCATCCACAACGGCACTTATCTCCGGATAAATAGAGGTGGAGCTAACGTAGATCACGTGCTTCACGGGCGAATGCCGCACCAGCTCAGCGAGATGACACATCTGCTGGGGATGGAAATTTTCGCCTGCTTTTGCGGCTTTCGGCGGCACATTAATCAGCAATGTATCGGCCTGCAGCAGGGGCGTTACGTCGCCAACGGGTTCGGGGTTAAGCAAGAGTTGATAAGCATCGATGCCCTCTGCCCGGAGCAATATGGCTTTTTCGGCCGATGTTGTGCTGGCTTTCACCGTGAATTGCCGGGCCAGCAGTTGCCGGGCGAGCCGCAGACCTAACCAGCCGCAACCCAGGATGGCTATTGTTTTATCCATCAGAAAGAGATGCCAAAACTTAGTGCCCGCACATCGGGCCCTTTTCCAGCCTGAAAAATTGGGTTCAGGTCATATTTCACGAACAAATTAGTTTTCACGATGCCGAGGTGGCCTACCAGTCCATAGCGCAGGTTGTTGAGGTAGAAGCTATTGTGTTGGCGGGATTTATCGTCGTTCTGTTGCTTAATTTTCGTGTAACTATCTAACCGATAGCCCACAAATCCGCCCAGACCAATGTGAAATACTTTGCGGCCCGCTGCATTATAGAAACTCAGGCGGGGCACAACCGGCAGCTGTAGCGCAAAAGTGGTGAGTTTGCTTTTCTTAAGCGGTTCCGCCGATGGCACAAAATCAACGGTGGCGGGGCCTTTCTGCACCCGGATGTCTTCTTCAAACATGAAATTATTCCACGATGCTTCGGCTGCGTAGTACAAGCTGAATTTTGTTCGTTTTCCATCGGCCAACGTTGGACGCTGACTAAATGCTATGGCAAAATAACGCGATCCCAGCGGGTTAATGTCGGGCACCCGTTTGCTGCCCGCCAGCACCGCATTGGCGGGCGCAAGCCATGTGTTCAGACCCAGCTGGATATCGATGCTCCGTTTCCAGGAGTTTACGCCCTTCCGCACGGATGCGCGGGTATAATCCCGGCGACTGCGGGCGGAGTCGCTCCTGACCGTATCGCCTGATCCCGTGATGACGATGGTGACACCGTTCTTTTTCCGGGTCATCACCAGCACGGTGTCTTTCAAATATCGGTCGCCCTTTCGTGTTATAGCCGCTTTTCCGCCCGGCACGGAGTCGAGCTGCATGCTCATCTCACGCACAATTTTGTTCAGATCGTAGGCCGACAGGGCCTGAATACCCGCTTTGTCGGGTGCGTAAATAACCATCCGGGTCTGCCTGGCAAACCGAATCACCAAGGAATCAGCCGGGTCGCTGGCTGCTTTTGCCAGCCCAATGCCTGCTAATCCCACACCCAACGCAACGAGTAACCGGCGCATATTTTTCATTGTTTTATGGTTTTGTCTTTATCAAACGTTTGTTTCAATTCGCTATAGGCCCGGCTGATTAGTCCGCGCTCATCGGCCAGGTCAGGCTCTTTACGGGCGAAAATGTCCCCCTGTTTTACGCGCTTCATCTGTTGCCACAAACTGGCCGCTTTTGTTTCTTTTGGCCCATTTTCTGCCGCCATTGCCGGGTTTGTGCGGGCAATCGCTTTTTCTGTCAACTGGCGGGCAGCTATCAGGGCTTCCGGCTCGGCAATGGTTACCACCAACACCCGTTCGGCAGCTGGCATTGGTTTGTTGCTGGCAACGGTTATTTGTTTTTCGGGCATTGCCGACGCGTTTTCCATCTTTTGGAGCGGGTCAAGCGTTTCTTTTTTGGCCAGTTCCCCTGTCTTTATCGGCAAAATAACCGGCATTGGCTGATGGGGCTGTGCATTCAAATGCATCGTGCGGTCAGCGTTGGCGATCTGGCGATTATCATTCGTGGACTTGCCATTCACTGTTTCGTTAGGGGCATTTAGGGATACGTCAGGGGACTTTGAATCCACTGAGCCCGTTTTTTGCCGGGCTAAACTGGGCTGGCTTGTGGCCACATCGACGTGCCGGGAAGAATTAGGCTGATCAGGCTGGAGTTGCCCTATCCTGGGCCGCCCAGGCAACCCGACCGGCTTGTTAACTGCTACCGCTACCTTATTCAACGGAGCTGTGTGGCGCAGGTATTGCCAGCCCAACCCGCACACCAGCAGCACACAGGCCGCCAGAGCCATGCCGCGCTGAACAGTGGGGTTGTGCCAAAACACTACGGGCGTTTCACTCCGCTGACCCATGCGGGCCTGTAGCCGCGCTAAACCATCCGGGCGTGGCGGCAGCGTCATGTTCTCCAGCTTGCGGGCAAAGAGCTCGTCAATGGGCGGTTTTTCTATCCGGTTTTTCATGGGTGTGGGTTTGGTCGGTTTCAGGCCGGGCAGTCAGCCCAGCCCTCACTTGATGTGGGGGCTGGGCTGGGCGTTTGGATTCCTGTTCCATTTTTTTCAAATTCAGCTGTAGCATAGCCCGTGCGCGGCTCAGCTGCGATTTCGACGTGCCTTCGGATATACTTAGCATGGTGGCGATTTCGGCGTGCGCGTAGCCTTCTATGGCATACAAATTGAAAACCGTTCGGTAGCCATCGGGCAATTGGTGTACCAGGCGCAACAAGTCGTCTTCGCGCAGGTGCGTGTCGGCCCATTCATAGTCCGGCTCAACGCTGATCTCGTTTATGGGCACTTCCTGCCGCCACTGTTTATTTTTTCGTAGAAACATCAGGGACTCGGTCACCATCACGCGCCGAATCCAGCCCTCAAAACTACCATCTTCCCGAAATTGGCCGATCTTTTCAAATACCCGCATAAAACCGTCGAGCATCACTTCCTCGGCATCGTCCCGGTTGGCGCAGTAGCGCGAGCAAACAGCCAGCATTTTACCCGCAAATCGTTCATACACCAGCTTATGTGCCCGGCCTTCGCCCTGCTTCAGCGCAGCAATCAACTGCGTTTCAGTCGTGAAAAACGGAATAAGTCGAAGCATAGGTGTTCAGGTTCGGCCAGAAGATGCAGCAGTAGCCGACGGGGTTGCACGGGTCATAAAAAAAAATACCCCAAACCGATTAGTGTATCGATTCGGGGCATAAAAAAAGGGCTCCTCAAAGCCCTTTTACGTACTTGATACCCGCCACGTAGTGCAGCCATATAATCCTTGACACCCTGAAATTGACCGGGGCAATTAGGACCATAACCGGGGCAATAATGGCTGCATATACCCAGCCTTCGGGGTCGCCGGCTAAATAGAACAGGACGAATCCCAACACCAATGCGATACCGCCCGAGATGCCGTAACTGACATACATGGCACCAATAAAATAGCCTGGTTCCACTTCATAGCGCAGCCTACAGTGTGGACAGAACTCAAACATATCATCGAAGTGCCGGGGGGAATAGAACGGATGGCTGAAAATTTTGCCCTTCCTACACCGGGGACATCGCCCGCTTAACACGGCTTGCAATTTCGATTCTTCTTCCATGCTCCTGCTTGCTATTGCGATACCATAAATAACCAATCGTCGCCACGATCAGGTATGGTATTACTAACAAGTATAAGATG
>JAYVAP010000333.1:0-9910 GCA_043750915.1 Spirosoma sp.
CAAATGTGTGCATACCATGGTCGTGCTGCTCGCCCCCAATGCCGCTGAAGAGCAATTCCTTGCGGTCGGCTTTGTCGTCATTATTGTCGTCGGTAAGCACCCACACGTTGGGGCTGTCGGAAACGATGACCCGGTTGCCCATTACCCAGATACCCAACGGCGATTCGATGCTGGGGTCCTGGTAGAAAACTTTGCTCAGGTCGGCTTTGCCGTCGCCGTTGGTATCCTCCAGAATCATAATTCGGTCGCCCGCTTTGTTGACGGGGTTGCCGTTGATGTCGGGGCGGTAGTTGTAGGCTTCGCATACCCACACACGCCCCCGCGCATCTACGTCGATATTGGTAGGATTTTTGAGCATCGGCTCGGCAGCAAAGAGTGTGGCCTCCAAGCCCGGTGCCACCGTCAAGCTGCCAACCGCATATTTAGGGTCGTGTTTATCGTCGTCGGTTAAGCGGGCAAACAGGGCGGTCAGATAACGGTCCGAAGCTCCGCCGAGGTTTCGGGTTTGGTAGGCACTCATCAAGGAACCGCCCACCAGCAAAGCAGCCGTCCCAAGAGCCACCGCCCGCCGGGAACGCGTAGAAAACATAGACAAACGAGTATTGTGCATGAGCGAACAGAAAAAACACCGGGTTAGAGTTTGACCTGTAAATATAGGCTTAAATTAAGCTTCTGCCATGGGGCAGCGGGTGCTGTGCAGGCATTCAGGGTGGCCGCACAGCTGTAAATTTCTCCTCCTACGCTCAGGCCCTATAAAAAACCTGAGCAGTGGTTCCGAAACCGACTTTCCCTTTTTTTGAGTACAAAAGTAAAACGAACGAAATATCTAACGTATTTGCTAAAAAAAGCCATCAAGAGCGGCTGAGAAACTATGAAAATTGCAATTGTTGGCTGTGGCAACATGGGCATGGCATTCGCCAAATCGTTTGTCCAGTATGATCTTGTCAGGCAGGAAAATCTCCTGCTCATCGAGAAAAGTGCTTTCCGTTCGGAAGCCCTGCGGGCCGAAAAAGCGGGCGTTGTCGTCGATACGATCAGTGCCCGCGTTGGCGAGGTCGATCTGATTATTTTGTCGGTAAAGCCGCAGGATTTCAACAGCGTTCACGAGTCGCTGCGGGCCGTTATCCAGCCCCGTCAGGTTGTACTGTCGATTATGGCGGGCATTCCCATTGCCCGGATTCAGGAGAAACTGAACCACCCGCTCGTGGTCAGGGCCATGCCCAACACGCCCGCCATGCTGGGCATGGGCATCACGGGTTTCACGGCGGCAAAAGAAGTGGATGGTGCTAACCTGCGCCGGGTCGAAAACTTGATCAATGCCACCGGTCGGTCGGTTTTTGTGGAAGACGAAGCTATGCTCGATGCCGTAACGGCCCTGAGCGGCAGCGGCCCTGCCTATTTCTACTACGTGGTGAAAGCCATGATCGACGCGGGCAAACAGATGGGTTTCGACGATGCTGTATCGGCCCTGTTGGTGAAACAAACGATGCTCGGCTCGTACCACCTCATCAATACCGCCGACAAATCGCTCGACGAACTCATCGACGCGGTGGCCTCCAAAGGCGGCACCACCGAAGCTGCCCTGCGCGAATTTGCCAGCGGATCTCTCTCCGATACACTGGTGGCCGGCATCAAAGCCGCTCAACGCCGGTCAACGGAATTGTCGAAAACGTAGACAGAAAGACGAAAAATGTTGCGTTTCTATTTTTGGGCTGAATCTACCTTGGTGGTGGTAATAACCGACGTGGTAATGGTGGCACTGCCGGGCTTGCCGGTGGGGGCGGCTTTGTCTTTTTTGCCAAACAGCGAGAAATGCACGTACCGTTTGGGGTTCTCGCGCAGGTCGGTCAGGAGTTTTTCCAAACTGGCCGTGGTGGCATTCACGTTACGGTAGAGCGAATCGTCGGAGGTTAGTTTGCCCAGCGAGCCACGCCCTTTGTTGATATCGCCCAGAATTTTTTGGAGGTTATCCACCGTTTTGTTCACGTTGCCCAGCGTTTGTTTCAATTGCAGTCCCTGAAGCGAATCGGCAAAAGTGTCGGCTTTGGCCAGTATAGGCTTGAGTTGTTTTTCGGTGTCGACCAGTGATTTCGACAGCCGGTTGACGTTGTCGAGCGTGGCCCGCAGCCCGGCGCGGTTTTCGGCAATGGTCAGATCGAGCGTTTTAACGCCCGCGTTGGCCGAGCGCAGGGTTTGGTTGAGCACCACGCCCGTTTGGTCGAACTGTTTGACTACCCGGTTGAGCTGGTAGGTCAGTGAATCGACGTTATTAAGTACGGGCAGCGTTTTTTCTTTAATCAGGGCCGACAGTCCCGATTCTTTAACCGACACCAATGCCCCGCCATTTTCGAGTTCGGGCGTGCCGGGCTTAATGACTAACCGGATCAGTTTGCCGCCCAGCAACCCGTCGTCGGCCAGTGTAGCCCGCGAGCCCTGCGTTACGCGGATGCCGCTTTTTATTTCCACCGTTACCAGCAGTTTATTGCCCTGATCCTGCATGATTTTGATGCTCCGAATCTGGCCAACAGTTAAGCCATTGATCTGTACGGGGTTAGACGCAGTCAGCCCATCGATGTTGTCATAAACGACGGTGTATTTGTGGTTGGATGAAAAGAAGTCGGAGCCTTTCAGGAAGTTAAACCCGAAGAAAAGCATCAGTAACGTTACAATGGCCAGCAAGCCAACTTTTACTTCCTTAGAGATTTTCATGCGTATAGCGGAGAGTGAACGCCCCGGCGGGCGGTATCAATCGGTTTGGCTGAACGTATAACCACGTCTGGGGGGCGTTTGTCCCAAAATAAGTGGGTAAGTTGGTCAAGAGACTTGTTGCGGCCCGCAAAATCTTTTGTGCAGCCCCCTTTTTGAGGAGCACGTGAATTCTTCATTAACGGGCGGCCACCACCACTTAGTACGGCCTTAGCCATCCGTTTCGATTTCTTCTTTATAATTGGCAAATGCCCGGTAAATGGCATCGGCCATTTCTTGCTGCCCTTCTTCCGACTTCAAAAATAGTTCCTCAGCGGGGTTGGTGAGGTAGCCGCTTTCAATCAGCACGCTGGGCATGGTGGTTTTCCAGAGCACGATAAAACCCGCCTGTTTCACACCGTTGCTCCGGCGGTCGGCGTGTCGGCGAAAGCTATATTCCACTTTTTCGGCAAACTTAATGCTGCTGGCCATGAAAGCGTGCTGATAATTGGCCAGCATAATGGTGGCCAGCGGTGAGTTCGGGTTGAAGCCCTTGTAGGTTTGCTGGTAGTTTTTCTCCTGCACGATAACGGCGTTTTCGCGCCGGGCCACGTCTAAATTGCGCTCGGTTCGGTGCAGTCCCAGCGTGTAGGTTTCGGTGCCGTGTACCTGACTGCTCGATGGGCTGGCGTTGCAGTGAATGGAAATAAACAGATCGGCCCGGTTGCGGTTGGCAATGGCTCCGCGTTCATACAGATCGACAAACCGGTCGGTAGCCCGCGTATAAATAACCCGCACATCAGGGTGTTTGGCCTTGATTTTACGGCCCAGCTGCAAAACCAATTCCAGGTTAATGGCTTTTTCTTTCACGTAGCGACCGTGGGTGCCGGGGTCTTTGCCCCCGTGCCCGGCATCCAGAATAACCGTGCGCAGCCGGTTAGAACCCGTTTCGGACGGCGCTTCGGTGGTGGCCCGCCGAACGGTGTCCTGCGTCAGTCCGGGCGAAACCGATATCCAGCCCGACAGCCCAATCAAAAGCAGCACCGTAAAAACCACCGGCAACAGCGTCGTTAGTGATCCGCAAGCCTGAGCCAGCGACTGAATGAGGGGAAGTTTAATAATTTTTAACAGGCGAAAACTGGTCAAAGCGATAGTGGAATGTCCGTTCGTGAATACCTTTGTAAGCCATAGGCTTAACGGTCTTTGGGCAAATGTAATTTTTTTAATAAACCCGAAAAAGGGATACTTTATTTTGCGGTCTGCGTTCCTACGTATTTTTCTGGTCAGCATGTGGTTTTTCTGGGCGTTCAGTGCGCTGGGCCAACGCACCACAACACCCCGCTTGCCCGCCAAAGGAGGCACTCCCACCGCCACCGAACCGGCCCAGCGCGTGCCCGACCAAACGTCGGGCGGTACGCCGGCTTCCCGCGCGGCCAACAACAATCCGGCTGCCGGATCAGGTACCGTCATACCCGGAATTGTCTCGCCCAACTTAGTGCGCCCCGCCGGGAATGCGTCGTCTGCGCCCCAGTCCCAAACCACCGTGGGCGGCAGGGTAGTTCGGTCGGCCCGGCCGGATTCGAGCGCAGCCGACTCGGCCCAGACCGATGCCACCTTCCGAACAACGGTTAAGTACCAGGCCCGCGACTCCACCATTTATGCCGCCGACGGGCAGACAGTAGAACTGTATGGCGATGCGAGCGTGATTTACGGGGAAATTTCGCTCAAAGCCGAATTCATCCGCATCAATTACCTTACCAACGAAGTATATGCCAAAGGCCGGTATGATTCAACGGCTAAAAAATTGGTTGGGCGGCCTATTTTTCAGGATGGCGAGGGCAAATACGATTCTAAAGAGATTCGCTACAATTTCAAAACCAAAAAAGGACGCATTCAGGGCGTTGTCACGCAGCAGGGTGAAGGCAACATTCGCGGGCAAACGGTAAAAAAAGATGCCGATGATAACCTCTACATCGGCAAGGCTATTTACACGACCTGCAACCTGGCCACGCCCCACTTTCACATCAACGCCAGCAAACTCAAGGTCATTCATAACAAATCGGTGGTGGCGGGGCCGTTTAACTTAGTTATTAACCAGATTCCGCTGCCCATTGGGTTGCCCTTCGGCTTTTTTCCGTTTCCCAAACGCAAGGAAATTGGCGTGTCGGGCATTCTGATGCCGCAATATGGCGAAGAACCCAACGGACGGGGTTTTTACCTGCGCGACGGTGGCTACTACTGGGCCGTGAGCGAAAACCTGGGCCTGCAGTTTAAAGGGCAGATTTACTCGCGGGGCAGCTGGGGACTGGGCGTGTCGTCGGCCTACAATAAACGCTATCGCTACAGCGGGGGCGTTAACCTGCAGTTTAACCGCAACCGCTCCGGCGACCGTGTCGACCGAACGCAGGTGCCGCGCAACGACTTTTCGTTTACGTGGTCGCACTCGCCGGTACCGCGCGGACGGGGTAGTTTTTCGGCCAACGTCAACGTAAGCAGCAATAGCTATAACCAAAACAACTCTTTCAACACGCAGTCTTACCTCTCCAACGTGGCGGGTTCGTCGGTGCAGTATAGCCGCACGTTTGGGCAGTATGTGCGGGCGGGGGCCAACGTGCGGGTAAATCAGCAGTTTGGGCAGATCAACCAGTTGACGCAGCGCCGGGAGAATGGCAAGACCGATGTGTCGTCAGATTTTAACTTCGGACTGAATCAAATTGCGCCCTTCGCCCTCAAAGGCGGCACTGGCCGCTGGTACGAGAGTTTCCGGGTGGGGTTAGACATCAGCGGGTCCATCAACGTGAGCAACACCATCCGCCGGCAAATCGACACCACCGGGCTGGGTTTTCCCGTCATCTCAAATTTGCAGCCCATCAGTGCCCTTCAGCGGGCTTTGGACAGCACCCAGCGGGCTATAGACCTGCGCACCGGGCGCGTTCGGCCCGACCCCACTTTAATTCCGTTTGGCCTCGAAACGCTGCCCCAGATTTGGAACAACCGGGTGGTGCAGGCACGATACAGCATTCCTATTTCGCTACCCAACGTTAAACTGCTCCGCTATATCAACCTCACGCCCGGCTTCTCGCTCCAGGGCGATATTTATACCAAAAAGCTGAACTACACCTACGTTGGTTATGGCAATGCCATCGACGTTAATTCCCAGGGGCAGTACGTTGTTAATCAGAATGCCGTTCGGATCGATACGGCGCGGGGGTTTTTCCCTTCTTATAATTTTTCGGTCAACGCCAGCATGAACACGCGTTTCTACGGGACGTTTTTTGTTCGCGGCAAACGCATTGAGGCCATCCGGCACACGGTGGCCCCGTCGATTTCGTTCAGTTATATTCCCGACTTCACCAACCCCGTGTTCGGGCAGTTTCAGGTGCTGCCGGCGGTGGGTAGTTTGCAAAACCTGCCCGAGTACCGGCGGACACTCTCGGTGTTTCGGGGATTGGGCGGTAGCAGTGGCGGGGGCGGCAGCACCGAGTCGGCGTTTATCTCGTTCGGCATTGTCAATCAGCTGGAGATGAAAGTACGGACCCGCAACGACACCACGGGGCAGGATTTCAAGAAAATACCCCTCTTCGACAACATTAGTCTGAACGGTAGCTATAACCTGCTGGCTCCCGACTATAAACTGTCGCCGATTTCGGTGAGTGCCAACACCCAGATTTTTAAGAATATCAGTTTCAACTTTTCTTCTACCTTCGATCCCTACGCATCGCGGCCCTATGGCGGCACGGCCCAGTATCTGCTGCCCACGGCCACCACGCCCATTCCGCCCATCAGCTATTCGCCCCTGCTGCTGGTGCCGACTGGCTACGAAAACCAGCAGTATGCGCGGGTGCCGGGGCGATATGCCTTTGCTGAGGGCCAGGGATTACTGCGGCTCACCAACATTCAGGCCTACCTGAGTGCCCGCTTTGCGCCCAAGCAGGCCGACAAAAAAAAGACCAGCCCCAATGCGTCCGATGCTACCCTGAAAGCCATCAACAACAACCCCGAACTCTATGTCGATTTCAACATCCCGTGGTCGATAAATATGAGCTACACTTTTGGCCTCAACAAACTCACGCCCGACATCTCGCAGGTGATTCAGGCACTGACCCTGACGGGCGACCTGAGCCTGACACCGAAGTGGAAAATTACGGTTCAGACCGGCTACGACTTCAAGTTCAAAAGCCCCACACTGACCACCATCGGCATCAACCGTGATCTGCACTGCTGGGAAATGGCTTTCAACTGGACTCCATACGCGGGCAACAACCTGCGGGCGGGCAACTACTCTTTCGATTTGCGGGCGCGGTCGTCTATTTTGCAGGAGCTAAAACTCTCCCGCCGACGTAGTTTCTACGACCGGGGCGGGTTTTGATTTTCGTAAAAACTTACAAGTCAAGCAGTTAAAGAGGGTGTGCTTAGTAAAGAAATTGATTGTCAGTGACTTCTGTAAAAAAACAGCGGGTTGATTATGCTCTCCCGAACACAATCAACCCGCTGTTTAACAACAACTTCTCCACTACTGCGTAAAGACCACACGCATCACATCGTCGGCGCGTTTACTGAACATGTGGTAGGCTTTCATGCCATCGTTTAGGCTCATAGGATGCGTGAGCAGAAAACCCGTGTCGGCCTGCGCGGTGGCTACGTATTCCATCAGGCGGAGGTTATGCCGAAAAGTTTGAGAAGGGACAGGGAACCGGAAAAATCGCGTGGACGAACGGTTTAGGATACACTGACATGCCAAAAAAATGTATCTTGCCGCAACGCTAAAAAAAGCCACCATGACCGAGCGCGACAAACAACGACTGGACGAACTGGAGATGAAAACGGCCTGGCTGCTGGCCCGGCAGGATGAGTATACGGCTAAGATGCACCAGATGACGGCTCGATTAGTGTACCTCGAAGCCTGTCAGTACCGGTTGATGAAAGAAATTGGGATGGATCCCGAAAAAATGGATACCCCCCGTGTTGCCCAGTCCGATGCGCAGACCATCAACCTGCTCGCCATTCCCAACCTGCGCTGGAACTAAGGCCGCTTTTGGCCAACATTATTTTTGCAAACGCTATTGGCCCGTTTGTTCGTTATTGCTCCTATGAATGCTTCCCGGCAAACCCTTTTTTTTCTGGCGGCTCTGGTCGCCGTCAACGTGCTGTCGGCATTCGTGTTTTTCCGGCTCGATCTGACCCAGGAAAGACGCTACACGCTTTCGGCAGCTACCGTATCGCTGCTGGCTAATCTGCCCGACGATATTCACGTGGATGTGTACCTGACGGGCGACTTGCCGCCGGGTTTCAAGCGGCTCGAAAACGCCGTTCGCGAAACGCTGGACGAATTTTCGGCAACAGCAGGAAAGTCAGTTACGTACCGATTTGTTGACCCCGACGCTGTTGCCGATGCCGGGGCAAAGGCCAAACTCATCGACCAGCTACAGCAGCGGGGCCTGCTGCCCACCAACCTCTTTGCCAAAGAGGGCGGCAAACGAACCGAAAAACTCGTTTTTCCGGGGGCTATTGTTTCCTACAAAGGCAAAGAAACACCGGTGTTGCTGCTGAAAGGAAACAAAACGGCTTCGCCCGAAGCGCAGTTGAATCAATCCTATGAGGGAGTGGAGTTTCAGCTGGCATCGGCTATCCGCCAGCTGACCCAGACCGCAGGCAGCCGCCAGCGGGTGGGTTTGCTCTATGGCCATACCCAGGTGCCGCCCTCGCGCTTTGCCGATTTGCTGGCCTCCGTGCAGCAACGCTACGACCTGTTTTTTGTAGACATGAATAAACCCGGCCCCATTGTGGGATTGGATGCGGTGCTGGTGCCCAAACCCGACCGGCCCTTCTCGGACAATGACCTCTTCAAGCTCGATCAGTTTGTGGTCAATGGCGGGCGGGCCCTGTTTTTTGTGGATGGCCAGCGCGTCGATAGCGTGAGCAACGAAGGCACCTACGCACAGCCCCTGAACCTGAACCTCGACGATCTGTTTTTTGGCTGGGGCGTTCGCATCAATCGCAATCTGGTGAAAGACCTGAATTGTGCGCCTATTCCCCTCAACGTGGGCAATCTGGGCGACAAGCCCAATATTCAGTTGGTACCCTGGCGGTTTTACCCCCTGCTGAACGACTTCGGAAACAGTGGAAACCCCTTAGTGCGCAACCTCGATGCGGTGCTGGGGCGGTTTGTGAGCACGCTCGACACAGTGCGGGCCATGGGGGGCGATGGGCAGCTGATTCGGAAAACGCCCCTGCTGCTTACCTCGCCCTACACCCAGATGCTGAAAACGCCCGCCCTGATTTCATACAACGAAGCCCGCCAGCAACCCGACCCAAAAACTTACAACGCGGGTACACGCATCGTGGGTTGCCTGCTCGAAGGCCGGTTTCGGTCGCTGTTTGCCAACCGTATTCTGCCAGGCGACCCCCGCGCCCGGGGATTCCGGCCCGTGGGCCAACCTACGCGAATACTGATTTGCTCCGATGGCGACCTGATTATCAACGATGTTGACTACAAACGCCAGACACCCTACCCGCTGGGTTTCGACCGCTATACCCGAAACACCTACGCCAACAAAGATTTTGCCCTCAACGCCATCGACTATCTGGTAGATCCGAACGGGGTCATTGCCGCCCGCAATCGCCAGGTGGCACTCCGCCCGTTAGACAAAATCAGGATCGACGCAGACCGCACTGGCTGGCAGTTGCTGAACGTGCTGGGGCCGCTCGCCCTCATCGGGCTGATTGGCGGGGTGTGGCAACTGCTGCGAAAACGGCGTTATGCGCGGTGATCAGGCTATTTCACCACGAACTTCAGCACCCACTGTCCTACTGTGGCAGCGGTTAGGTTGAAAATCAGGTTTGGAAACAATCCCAGCAGCAACGCCATGGCCCCCAGCGGAATCAGCAGGAGTTTTTCGCGGGCGGTCAGGTCGGTTAGCAGGGCGATGCCGGTGGGCGAAGTGGCATCATGGCGCGACCAGTACGGCCCGAAAAACATGCGTTGCAGCGTCCATAAAAAATAGGCAGCCGCCAGCAAAATGCCCGTTGTGGCCAGCACCGTGAGCCAGCCGGGCAGCCATTCCGACTGAAAACTGCCCATCAGCGTGAACAGCTCACCCACAAAGCCCGAAAAGCCGGGCAACCCCAGCGACCCAAAAAAAGCCAATGCCGTCAGCGTGGCATACTGCGGTATGGGCTGTATCAGGCCCCGATACGAATCGATGCGCCGGTCGTGGGTGCGGTC
>JAYVAP010000334.1:0-9416 GCA_043750915.1 Spirosoma sp.
CCGAGTTGAGGCAGTAGCGCATGCCGGTTGGTTTGGGACCGTCGTTGAAAACGTGACCGAGGTGGGCATCGCAAACGTTACACAGCACCTCCGTGCGCACCATGCCGTAGGCGCGGTCTTCTTCCAGGCGAATCCGGTCTTCGGCAATGGGGGCAGTAAAACTGGGCCAGCCCGTGCCCGACTCGAACTTGGTCGTCGACTCAAACAACTCGGTGCCGCAGCACACGCAGGCATACAGGCCGGGTTCGTGGGCCTCGCAGTAGGCTCCCGAAAACGCCCGCTCGGTGCCTTTGCCCCGCGCCACCCGGTATTGTTCGGGCGTGAGTTGCTGGCGCCACTCGTCATCGGACTTTCTAACTTTCTGAATCATAGCCATTGGGGATAAGTATTGGGTCTGCTATTTATGAACACTTAAATGATGTCAATCATCTCCAGCCCCCCCTCCACAGGGCTTTCTGAAGTAAATCCTTTCTAAACGGCTCAAAATCTACAGTTTAGGTTTTTATAAGAAAGCAATCACCCAAGGCCATACAACTTCATTTTACTAACCAGGGTGTTGATCGACCCATAACCAAGGGCCAAACAGGCTTTCGATCTGTTACCTGAGTAATAGAAGAGTGTACGTTGAATCAGGGCCTTTTCGTGGATTGACCAATTGAAGGAACTCAATATCTCCACGGGTCTGACAATCCAGCCAGGCAAATCAACAACTTCTATGGTGCCTTCAACGAACACATACAGGGATTCGATAAGGTTTTCTAACTCACGAACATTTCCGGGAAAGAGATAAGCATCAACATGTTGGTAGGCAGTTGACGAGAACCGAAGCCGCTTTGAGCGACGAAAGACTTTTCGTTTGCTTTCAAGGAAATGGTCAACCAACCGTCGTTTTTCGTCTTGTCCCCGCTCAGCCAAAGCCGGTAAGTACAGTTCTGTTACGGACAATCGATAGAACAAATCCCAGCGAAAAGTACCGCCGGAACACAAACTGCGTAAATCGCGGTGGGTAGCCGCCAGAATACGCACATCAACCTTGCGGGACCTGGTTTCGCCGACGGGCGTAAACTCACCCGTTTGCACGACCCGGAGCAATGATTGCTGCATATAAGGCGATATGTCGCCGATCTCATCCAGAAAGATAGTTCCTCCGTGAGCCGCTTCAAAATAACCCTTCCGATCCTGAGCCGCCCCGGTAAAGGCTCCTTTGGCGTAGCCAAACAAACGTGATTCCAGTAGCTCATTGCCCAGCGCAGCGCAGTTAACGGCCTCAAACGGGCGATTGGCCCGCGCTGAATGATCATGGATATAACGGGCTAAATGCTCTTTTCCGGTTCCGCTTGCGCCCTGAATAAGGCATGTAACCCGCTCTGCTTCAGCTACTTTTCTGGCTCGTTCATAAATGGGTGTCAATGCGGGTGAGATCAAATAATCACCCGTAAGATTTGGCCGATCCTGTAAGTTCTCTTTAATGACGGCGGCAACCGGCTCCGTCCAACGTTCCAGTTCGGTATGGATCAATGCCGGCACGCCTTCCGCTTTATTGAATCTGGCTTCCCGCGTTTGCAGCAGTTGCGTTCGTAAACCCAGCGAAGCATGGCACAAATACCAAACGACCTGCATGGCCGGCGTACCCGGTGAGATAAACAGGTCAATCTCATGCTCAGAAAACTCCATTAGCAATGCCTCAATCTTGGGCCGAATCATACCTGGATTGATTATATCCTTGTTGATAATGTCCATATAGCGGCCTTCGAGCTTGGATTTTCGATCCGGAAAATCCAGTGCCAGTTTGTTCAATAAAAGTTCCAGCCGGGTATCGTCACCAGCTTCCGTCGATAGTATAATGTGACGATCATGCCCGAAGAAATGCTGATGAAACTGCAGGGTTGGACCCGTATCCAAAACAACACCATCACGGAAGTCATGTTGAAGAGCATACCAGGAGATCAGAATTTTCATATCAGAAATTGACAGGTATAATTTAATAATTGACAATTATAAGGCAAAAACAGCCATTCCAGGCCTGTTTTCGGGCTGGCACAGTATTGGCAACTCATTTAGTATCGTCCATTCTAAACAAACAACTACGATCATGACCCATACCCTTACCTGCCCACACTGTGCTGAAGCCATTGATCTCGAGTCGACCCTGGTACACCAGATTAAACATCAACTGACCGAGGAGCAAACCCGGCAGTTTGCCAACCAACGACGAACGCTCGACCAACGCGAAGCGGCACAAAAACAGCAACACGAAAAACTAACCCAACGGGCGGCTACGCAGGAGGCTGAAATACAACGGCTCCTCAGTGAGAAACAGGCTGAACTCCGCAGCCAGTTGAAAAAGCAACTACAGGCCGAGCAAACTACAGAGCTGGAAGCCCTGAAGGAAGAAATTCTGGATAAATCGACCCGCATCCACACCATGCAACAGCAGGAATTGGCACTGTGTCGGCAACAGCGGGAACTGGCAGAACAGCGCGATGCAATGGGCCTGGAAGTTGAGAAAAAACTACGGGCCGAACGCAAAGATATTGAAGACAAAGCGTTGCAGAAAGCCCGCTACGAAAGCCAGTTCAACGCCGAACAGCAACAGGGCCTGATCAATAGCCTGACCCTGCAGATAACCGAAATGAAGCGTAATATTGAACAGGGATCTCAGCAAACGCAGGGTGAAGCTGGTGAGATAGCCATTGAGAAACTGCTGACCGACGCCTTTCCGTTCGACCAGATCGAGGAGGTGGGCAAAGGCGTTAACGGGGCCGACCTGGTGCAGACCGTCCGCAACGATTTTGGGCACGTTTGCGGACGGATCATCTACGAAAGCAAACGAACCAAATCATTCAGCCCGGCCTGGATCAACAAACTAAAAGGCGATTTGCAGGCGCACAAAGGCGATATTGCGGTGCTGGTAACAGAAACAATGCCAAAAAACTGCCCCCAATTTGGGTTGCACGACGGCATCTGGGTTTGCTCTTTTGCGGAAGTTCGCGCCCTGGCGGGTGCTTTGCGGCAGGGTGTGCTGCGCGTGGGCGAAGTACAGACCGCCCGGCAGAATCAGGGCGAGAAGATGCAGATACTCTACAACTACCTCACCAGCAACGAATTCCGGCAGTGTATTGAAAGTATTGTGCAGACGTTCCGAACCATGCAGGAAAGCTTAGAAAAGGAAAAGCGGGCTACCAAACGGCGGTGGGCTGAACACGAAAAACAAATCGAAACCGTCATCGACAACACCGTCTGCATGTATGGTTCCATGCGGGCCATTACCGGCGGAGCTGTGGCTAAGATTGCAGACTTTGAGGTCGATGCATTAGAAGAAACGCCGTTATTGGCGTAATTTGCCTTAACTTTATTTTCTTACGCAAGAGACCATGCCGGCAGCCCGGCGTGGTTTACCTACTCCAACAACATGCTTACTGGCGAACTACGCTCCAATATTGACCGGGTCTGGAATGCGTTCTGGACGGGTGGTCTTTCCAATCCCCTCACGGTTATCGAGCAGATTACTTACCTGCTTTTTCTGCGCCGGTTAGATGAACTCCAGACCGCAAAGGAAAGCTTAGCCAACGCCACGCAATCGCCGGTCGAAGACCCTATTTTTACCCCCGATCAGGACGATCTGCGCTGGAGTCGCTTCAACGGCCGAGACCCCGAAACGCTGTTCAGGCTCTTTACTCAACCCAATGGCGTATTTGAGTTTATCCGGTCCATGGGGAAAGAATCGGCCTTCGGGCGGTATATGAAAGGGGCCACATTTATGATTCCTACGCCCCGCCTGCTGGCTCAGGTAATCGATCTGCTCAACCTGATACCCATGCGCGACCGCGACACCAAGGGCGACGTGTATGAATACCTCTTGTCTAAAATTGCTACGGCGGGGCAAAACGGGCAGTTCCGAACACCCCGGCACATTATCAAAATGATGGTGGCCCTGCTGGCACCCAAACCCGACGATGTTATCTGTGATCCCTCGGCAGGGTCGGCGGGGTTTCTGGTGGCGGCCGGCGAGTTCGTGGCCGAAATGCACAAGCAGGCCCTGCTCAAAACGGCAACCCAGGATCATTACCGGCACCGGATGCTGATGGGCATGGAATTTGACCCGACCATGATCCGCATCGGGGCCATGAACCTCTTGCTGCACGGCATTGAACCCGAACAGCTGGCCGACGTGGATGCCCTTAGCAAAAGCAACGCCAACTTTGCCGATGCCGCCACCATGGTGCTGGCCAATCCGCCCTTTAAAGGCTCATTGGATGCCGACCATGTGATGCCCGACCTCATGCAAACGGTGCAGACCAAAAAAACCGAACTGCTTTTTCTGGCCCTTATTCTGCGGGGCCTTCGACCGGGTGGACGCGCGGCCGTGATCGTGCCCGATGGCGTGTTGTTTGGCAACAGCAAGGCCCACCGCCAGATCCGGCGCGAGTTGGTAGAACGGCATCACCTGCAGGCCGTGATTTCGATGCCCGGTGGTGTATTTAAGCCCTACGCCGGTGTCAGTACCGCCGTGCTGGTCTTTACCCGCACCGACACGCCGGACAGCACCAAAGAGGTTTGGTTTTACGACATGCGGGCCGACGGCTACACCCTCGACGACAAGCGGGCGGCCATTGGACCGGCCTTTGAGAAGTTTGCCGATCTTGAACGGCTCATTGCCCGGCAACCCGACGCGCCGATCACCACCACCGACATACCCGATATTGTGAGCCGGTGGCGAAACCCCGCCGGTGAAGCCACCCGCGCCCGCACCGATCAGAGTTTTCTGGTGCCGGTGGCCGACATCCGGGCCAATGCCTATGACCTGAGCATCAACCGCTACAAAGAGGTGGTGTATGCCCAGAAAACCTACGACACCCCCGAAGCCATTATTGCCCGGATCAACGCGCTCGATGCCGAACGGCAGGCCGATTTACGGGCATTGACCGAACTGATGGCCGAAGAACCGGCCACGGCCTGAATAATAATCATGAAAAACTTAGGGTTTAGTACCGCCAACCTTACCAATGCTACTAAGATAGCCCGATTATATCCGAATACCCAAATCATTCACGCACTGAGTGAACAATTGACCTGGACACACCTGCGAACCCCAACCCATGACCAAAACCGTTACCCTCGGCGTGCGTTAGTGTTTGGGCCTGCTTACCTACAGAACCCGCCCAACCGTTGACCCCGTCGTGAATCCGTGTTAACTTTACAAAAACAGACTCGCTATGCAACTCACCCTCGAAGTACCCGATCAGCACGTTCCGTTTTTCAAGGACTTGGTGCAACACCTCGGCTTTCCGGTTGTAGTCGAAAACGACCAGGCCGATGATGAGCCTTCGTCCGAACAGCTAAAAGCCGAAATGAGGCAGGCCGTGAAGGAGTTGAACCTCGCTAAGCAAGGCAAACTGAAATTAAAAACCCTTAGCGAATTTCTTGATGAGCTATAAAATCAAGCCCTTGCCTACCTTTCAACGGCAGGCCAAACGGCTACTCAAGAAGTACAAATCGTTGAAAAATGAACTTCAGGAACTGAACCAATCGCTTGCAGAAAACCCCGAACAAGGCACGCCATTAGGCCAAAACTGCTTTAAAATCAGATTGGCAATTCGTAGTAAAGGCAAGGGCAAATCGGGCGGTTCACGCATGATAACCCACGTTCAGATTACGGGCGAAACCGTTTACCTGCTCTCCATGTACGATAAGTCTGACAAGTCAACCCTGGACGAAGGAGAGCTGGATGCCTTGCTTACCGAAATTGAAGTCGATTAGTTGCCTCCATCTCCTTCACTCAACCCCCAACCATGACCAAAACCGTTACCCTCGGTGAGATTTGTAAGAAGATTATAAGTGGAGGAACACCATCAACTGAAAATACTGAATTTTGGGGAGGAAGTATTCCCTGGATAACGAGTGCCGATATAAAAGATCATTATACAGTTAACGCACGAAAATTCTTAACAGAAAAAGCAGGAGTCGATATCTTACCAGCAGGTAATATCTTGGTTGTCACAAGAGTAGGATTAGGAAAATTAGTTGTAAATCAAGTCCCGCTGGCATTTAGTCAAGACCTGCAAGGCTTAATTTTGAAGCCAAACGTTGACCGCAATTATCTGGTTTACGCTCTTTCTCAGAAAGTCCTTCGATTCAAGGAAATTGGCCGGGGGGCAACAATTAAAGGTGTTACTCGTAGTGATCTGGTTAACATTCCCATTCCCCTGCCCCCGCTTCCCCGCCAACGCCAGATTGCGGCCATTTTAGATCGGGCCGATGCCCTGCGCCAAAAAGACCGCCAACTCCTGGCTTATTACGACAAACTCGCCCAAAGCCTATTTATGGACTTGTTTGGCGACTACATTCTAAACGGCACTGTCAGTCTGGACGAGGTTGTAGAAGTAAACCCCAAAAGGTCAGCTGCCAAGTTGTCAGATGATTTGGAGGTTTCGTTTGTTCCGATGAATTGTGTGGGTGAAAAAGGCGAATTTGATAGTTCTCACATGAGAAAGTTAAAGGATGTCAAAATAGGATTTACGTACTTTTCAGAAGGTGATGTTTTATTTGCTAAGATTACGCCTTGTATGGAAAACGGCAAGGGAGCAATAGCAAAAAACCTCCTTAATGGTGTAGGCTTTGGCTCAACGGAATTTCACGTATTAAGACCTACCAAACTAGCCCGTCCTGATTTCATTTATTTTCTGCTGGCCCAAAAAAATCTACGCCAATTCGCGCGGTCTAATATGTCTGGTAGTGCGGGTCAACAACGAGTTCCAACTAATTTCTTTAATAAGGTCAAAATTTCTGTTCCTCCCCTTCCTCTTCAAACCCATTTTGCCACCATCATTGAGGGCATCGAGCGGCAAAAGGCGTTGGTGCGGCAGCAGATAACGGCGAGCGAGCAGCTGTTTCAGCGGTTGCTACAGGATGCGTTTGGAGGTTAGGAGACTGTTTAACCCATTAATCTGCAACCATTTAAAACAAATTTTACTTATAAGTAAAATTGATTCCAAACTTGTTTTAACTTTGTCCCCCTAAACCCGTTGTGAAACCAGCCAGACGATTTGAGATAGTTGACCTCTCAGCCGAGTTCCCCGGGCAAGGAGCAACTATTTACAGCATAGCACTCGATGATGATGAGGAAACGCTTTTCGACCGGTTCGTGGAAGAAAACGAAAACGTTTTTTATAACGAGATCGACTTCATACAGAAACGACTGAAAGTCATTGCTCGTTTAGGTGCGCGTCCACATTTTTTTAAAGAAAATGAAGGCAAAATGGGTGCTGGTGATGGGATTGTAGCGTTGTATGACGAGCCTGACTCGAACTTGCGGTTGTATTGCATCCGATTTGGTACGTTAGTTATTATACTGGGTGGCGGAGGATTTAAGCCGAAACATATCAGCGCATTTCAGGAAGACACCAAACTAACAAAAGAAAACTACTTGTTGCGTGAATTGTCAATTCGGATTAATCAGGCTATCCGCGAGGGGGAAATCAGTTTGAGAGGAAACCATCTGGGGGGTGAATTACTGATTGATGACACAGACGAGTAAAACTAAATAAAGAAAATGGAACAGAAAAGAAGAAACAGAGGGGGAGCCTTAAAGCGTGTTATGGAGCGTATAACTACGGAGGAGTATGCCCGTACTTTCAAGCAAATGGCCATTGCAGCTCGTATTGCCGATGCCCTGGATGCCAAAGGCTGGAGCAAGAGTGAGTTTGCCGTCCGTATGAATCAGTTACCATCTGTTGTTACGCGATGGCTGAGTGGCACACAAAACTTTACGATTGATACCCTGTCCGACATCGAAGAAATGCTGGGTGTTCAGTTGCTGGTAACGGATGTAACACAACCCGCTTCACCAGCCGCTGAGTCGCTATTACTGGGTGAAGTTGTAGAACTAACATCAGGAACATCTGCCAGAGATGTTCCTGATACTAAGCCGCTTTGTAAGTCGGTTCGTCTGGCTCAGTTAGTGCCTTAACGGTTTGCTGCGCGTATTTTTCTAAGTCATCAACCTGAATCAGACGAACCGATTTAGGGCGTTGCAGGAGCTTGAGGGCATAGTCGTAATAACTAAACAGGGTTTTATCTTGTGGAGGGGCGACTAACAGATCGAATACAATGTTTTTGCGCGTGGCATAGTCTTCCAGCACTGAAAATTGTCCCAGGTTTGTATGCGCTTTTTCTTCGATGTTCTTGCCGTGCTGTATATCGAAACTAACCGGCTTCACTAAGTGCAGGGCATGGTTCTGCCACCCAAAATCGAAGCGATAAACGCCCGACGTTTTGGGTTGCTCTGGTTTTATGGGGTCGCCATCGGGCCGAATCGAATAGCCATCTCGAAACGGTTTAGGCGTTTCTACGGAGAGGAGAAGTTGTTTTACCCGAGTTCGGTAATTGATTTTTAAATCCTGATCGTCGATACGGGGGCGTTCTTCCAGGGGTTCGTAGAACGAAAGATACTGTTCCCGGAGGTGTTCGCAAATCAGGTTAGTATCACCAGTGTATTGCACACTGCTTTTGAGCAGGCCAAACTGTAGCGTGCTCCCATCGGCAGGCAGAAATTCGCGAAAAATGAATCCCTCCTGATCCTGAAAGAAAGAAGCAAACAATTCGGGGCTTTGGTTTAGTTGCTCGGCGCGTTGCACAAAACTGCGAAAATAAGCTTTAAGCGTTTTTTCGGGCGCGTTGCGATACGTGTGTTTCAGCCGGGCAAGCCGGGCGGGGTGCAAAAAACACACCCGCCCCTGTTCCGGAAACAGCACAAGCACACCAACCGTAAGCACCTCGTCTAAGAGTGCGTGCCGGTAGTGCAGCAAGCTGTACTGGAAAGTGGAAAATGCCGGGACGGGCTTCATGTGATTAGTGCGGTAATTAAGCCGATCAGAATGGTCAAATATACAAAACGGCTTTTATATTTGACAATCCTTAACTTGCCCCGCCAGCCACGCTAATCAACCATGCCGTCAAACTTTTCCTTTCTCTCTGCCGATACCATCCCCGTTGTGGGCGAAACGGCCCGTTTGGCCGAGCAAAACACCTTGACTGCACCCGTTGTGGCTACGGGCCTGTGTCGCAAAGCCCTCGAAGAGTTGTTGATGTACATGTATGCCAACGACATTCGGCTAACCCCCTATTTCCCCGCCGACCCCCGCGAACGCATACTGGCAAAGCTATTGGGGCAGTATGCGTTCAAACAGATGCTGCCGCCAGCCCTCAAAGACCAGCTGTATTTGCTGAAGGACTACGGCAACCGGGCACTCCACGCCACCGACCCCACAGCGGCCCCAACTGCTCCGCTGACAAAGGCTGAATCGTTGGTAGCCCTGAAAACCCTGTATGGCATCTCGGTCCTGGCCATAAAAACCTACTTTGGCCCCTCGGTGGTGGTGCCGGCTTTCGATACGGCCCTGCTGCCAACCGAAGTC
>JAYVAP010000335.1:0-4088 GCA_043750915.1 Spirosoma sp.
GCGTTTATAACCGGGCCGTTTCCCCGCACGACCGTATCCGGCGGCACGGCCAGTATGAGCAATACATCCTGCAGGAAGTGCTGCCGCTCTCGCGCCTAAAAAATCCGGAGCCGTTTATGATTTCGCACGGTTGCAGTCTCGGTGCCTACCACGCCCTCAACATTGCTTTCCGGCATCCGCAGTGGTTTGGGAAGGTGGTGGCCTTCAGCGGGCGGTACGATTTGTCGGCACCAGTGGCGGAGTTTCGCGGCCTCTTCGACGACTATTACAATGAGGATATCTACTTCAATAACCCCAATCATTTTCTGCCCAACCTAACCGACAATGCACTGCTCGATCAACTGCGCCGACTGCAGATTGTGCTGACGATTGGCGATGAAGACCCGTTTTTGGGCAGCAATGTAGCCCTCAGCCAGGCGCTGCAAACCAAGCAGGTAGCGCATGAACTACACATCTGGAACGGCCGGGCACACCGGGCCGATGACTGGAATAAAATGGTGCGGTTGTATTTGTGAACAACCGGGCCTGGCCTATGAAGAGACCCGCTCAGAAACGGCCACCGACACTTCAGCCTGCGCCCGCAACAAAGCATCGGCATAGGGCTGAACCAGCACCCGGCCGGGTGGATCGGTGGTGAGGTCGGCATCCCACAGCCCCGAATGGTGCCAGTGATCGGGGTGGTCCCAGTCGGGCCGGTCCACCATCGGATAAATACAGCCCCCCCACAGCGGCACACCCGCCCGCACCACTGCCGCACATTCGCGCCCGATCATCTCAATCCACTGCGGCCGGTCGATGCCGGGATGGCTGGTTTCGGTCAGGGCAATGGGGCGGTTATAACGCCGGTAGGCCTTCATCAGCAGCTGCCGAAACGGTACCCAGCGCGGGTCCGGGCGGGGGTCGTTCCAGGGTAGAAACGTGCCTGTACCGACAATCCACTGGTTATTATAGTAATAATTGAAGCCCAGAATGTCGAGGTAATTGGGTGAGCCGCCCAGCTCCGGCATCAAACGCCCCGCCAGCATATCGACCGATTGAAATTGGTTTTCGTCGGCCATAGCTGCGTCCCCAATCTCCTTCGTCGTGGCTGGGAATGGGGGCACAATCTGCACCAAGGGTTCGGTGGTAAGGATTCTGATGGTTGGGTCCAGCTCACGCATGGCCGCCACGCCTTCTATGTAGGCCCGCATCAGCCCAACTTTCACCTCCCAGCCCTGTTTGGTGCAGTAGGGCGAGGTGCCGCAGGCATCGCCCCCTAACCACGCCATAAAACTGACTTCGTTGATGGGCGTAACAATGAGCGTTTCGTCGGGATAGCGGTCGCGGTAAAAGCGAACAAACGCCCGGCACAAGGCGGCAAAACGCCGGGCGAACATCGGATGCAGCGGGGTCAGATCGTCGGGATAACCAAAATGGCACAAATCCCAGACCTGCTGAATGCCCTGCCGATGGCCTTCGGTGAGCATGGCTTCGACCACCTGCCAGTCGTACTGATACGCTTTTTTCTCCACCTGACTCCACCGAATTCCTTCGCGCACTGTACGGACAGAAAACGGCCGAAGGTGTTCATAATCTTCTCGGAGCAGGTGGAGGTGGCCCGTAAGCGGCAAAAAATCGACCCGGTTGCCAAAGCAGTTAAGTTGGTCGGTGCATTCATAACCGGCCCACCAAAACGATTGAAAGGGATTGGTAGATAGGGGTTTTGGCCCATTGCTGATAAAATCAGGCATCGATGCGTAGTAAGCCAGTGGGCTAAGCGTGTTGTAGTAAGAACCATAAAAGCCGTCTTTTGTCGGTAAAAGGTGGCTTTTTTTGCGGGGAAGGGCACGGCAAACGGCGTTGGCAGAGCGGCCACAACCCGTTTATAGCCCGTTTACAATGGCCAGCACCAATTTAGCCGAGTTGCGGGCGGCTGTTTCATAAAACGACATCATGTCGCGCCGGGCGTTGTCATCGGCCCGGTCGCTCAGGCTTCTGATCACCAGCAGCGGCACCTGAAGCTGGTAGCAGACCTGCGCCACGGCGGCCCCTTCCATCTCGGTGGCATCGGCATTGAAATCCTGCCGGAGCTGCGCAACTTTTTGGGAAGAAGAAATAAACTGATCGCCCGTTACCACCGTTCCCGTCACCACAGCGGGTGGGCGGGTGGTGCCCGGCACCGGCTCAAAAACAACCGTTCGTGCCACGGTTTGGGCGCGGAGCAGCAACCCCGAGTCGGCCGGAAAATAAGCGGGGTTCATTTGGCCCGATACGCCGTTTCGGGTTTGAATGGTGGGTTTCTGATCGAAGGTAATCGACTGATAATCATGATGAATTGTCTGGCTTGCAATCACAATGTCGCCGGGCTGGAGCGTGGGGTTTGTGCCGCCGGCAATACCGGTGAACAGCAGCCGCCGGGGGCGAAAATGGTTGAGCATGAGGGTGGTGGTCATGGCTGCGTTGACCTTGCCAATGCCCGTTTCGGCCACCACGACACGCTGCCGTCCAATGCGCCCGGTCGTAAACGTGAGGCCATCGACAATGACGGTTTTGGGCCGTTGCAGTGCCTGTTTCACCAAGGCAACCTCGGTCCCAAACGCACCCACTAAGCCTGTTATTGGGCGGGGTTTATAACGTTGGGCAACGGCAGGGGAGGAGAGCAGTAAGACAAAAAAAAGGTATTTCATCGGGTATTATTCGTTCAGAAAAAAAAGTGAAATCAATGCCCTGCAAACAAGGCTAATACGCAGAATATATCGACGATCCACAGGCCCGGTGGCACCGCGCGGCCTTTGCCAACGGCTACTTTAATAACCGTCCACGACAGAAACCCCCAAATCAGCCCCTGCGTGATGGAGTAACTGAACGGAATCAGCACCAAGGCCAAAAAGGCGGGCAGGGCATCGTCTAACTGGCTCCAGTCGATACGGGTAATGGGTTTCATCATAAACGCACCCACCAGCACCAGCGCGGGTGCCGTAGCAATGGCTGGAATGACCGACAGCAGGGGCGACAAAAACAAAAAAGGCAGAAAACACACCCCCGCCACAATAGCCGTCAGGCCGGTACGCCCGCCCTGCGCAATGCCCACTGCCGATTCAATATAGGCCGTGCCGGGGCTGGTGCCCAGCAACCCCGCCAGTGTTGTAGCCACGGCATCGGTCAGCAGGGAGCGGTTCAGCTGGCGCGGTTCCCCATCAGGGGTTTGCAGTTGGCCCGCTTCAGCTACCCCCACAAACGTGCTCAGGCTATCGAATAAATCGGTGAACGCAAAAGCGAAAATAACCGGCCACAGCGACCATTTCAGCGATCCTGCCAGGTCCAGTTTGCCAATGAGGCTAAAGTCGGGAGAGGCCACCACACCCCGAAAGTTAACCAGGGTTGGCACGCCAAAATTTACCGCCGACGCATCGCCCCAGAACCGGCCAATGGGCCAGGCCAGGGCCGTTGTCAGCGCAATGCCGATGATGATGGCTCCCGGCACCCTCCGCACCACCAGCACCGCCGTGAGCAGCAAACCAAAAACAAACGTCAGCACAATGGGGTCGTTCAGGCGCGCAATGCCCACTAAGGTGGCGGGGTTGGCCACGATGAAATGGGCGTTCTCGAAACCAATCAGGCTGATAAACAGTCCAATACCCGCCGAAACGGCGTAGCGCAAGGGCAGCGGAATGATGCGCACTAAGGCCGACCGGACATTGAAAAGCGACAGCAAAAGAAACAAAATGCCCGCCCAGAAAACGGCTCCTAAGGCCACCTCGGGCCGAATGCCCATGCCTTTGACGGCCGTGAAGGTGAAAAACGCATTCAGTCCCATACCTGGTGCCACCACAATGGGGTTGCGGGCGTAGAGACCCATCATCAGGCTACTGAAAAACGATAGCAGGACCGTAGCCGTGAGCACCCCACTGAACGGTAATCCCGCCTGGCTCAGAATAGCCGGGTTCACGATGAGGATGTACATTGTGGCCAGAAACGTAGAAATACCGGCCAGCACTTCGGTACGGCGGGAAGAGGGGGTGGTTGGCAGCAAAGGGTTGGTGGGTTTGGTGATTTTTGCTTTTTTTAATGGCAATTAAGTGGCGTGTGCTTCATAAAAGCATGACTAC
>JAYVAP010000336.1:0-3669 GCA_043750915.1 Spirosoma sp.
AAGCCGGCATCAGCGCGATGCGCCCATTTTCTGTCATCAGCCGACCGGGCAACTGCGGGCACAGAGGCCCCAGGTCAATGCCGTGGGGGTTAGCCAGCAAAGTTGCCAGCGACAGGTCATAATCGGTGCCCCGGCCCGGCCCGTAGGGACCAGCCCGTAGCCCCCGGTCGATTTTTGCCGCCGGGTCCTGGGGTTGGGGAGCCGTTTGGGGATCATAGACATCGGTTTGCAGGCGCAGCCGGAGGGCCTCGAAAATTTCCCAATCGTAAAGAGCACCCGGTGCTTTGGCCACCATTGGCACCGAATACCGCGCGGTGTTGCGAATGGCCAGCGCGTGGAATGTCAGGTCGTAGTGGGCCGTTTCGAGTCCGGTAGCCGGTGGCAGAATATAGTGAGCGTGGCGGGTAGTTTCGTTGAGAAAAATATCGACCGATACCATAAAATCGAGGCTTTCCAATGCCTCGTCTACCTGCCGACCGTTGGGTGTCGACAAAACCGGGTTACCGCAGCTGGTGACCATCGCCCGAATCCGGGTTTGATCCGAACCGGCTGCTCCAGCAAGGGGTTCGGTCAGGATTTCTTCGGCTAAGCAAGACACGGGCAGTTCGCCCATGAACTCGGGTCGGTGGCTCACCCGGCTCCGAAACCGGTCGTGTCGCCGGTAGGGTTTTGGCGTACCGGCCGATCCCAGCGCGTCGATGGCCGGTGTGGTAAACATCATCCCACCGGGTTCGTCGAGATGCCCCGTCAGGAGGTTGATGACGTTGATTGCCCACAAACACAGGCCCCCGAATGCCTGCACCGACACCCCTACCCGCCCGTAACAAACGGCCCGTTCGGCCCCGGCAAAAGCGTGGGTCAGCGTCCGGATTGTATCGGCCGGGATGCCCGTTAGCGGGGCCACAGCTTCGGGGGTGAACCCAGCCACGGCTTCCCGCAGCACATCGATACCATCCATCACCCTTGCCAGCCGACCGGGTTTTATCAGTCCATCGGCAAACAGCGTTTCGATCATGGCCAGCAACAGAAATACGTCGGTGCCAGGCCGGATAAAATGGTGCGCATCGGCACGGTGGGCGGTTTCGGTCCGGCGCGGGTCAATGACCACCACCCGCCCCCCGCGTTGCTGAATGGCCCGCAGGCGGGTGGCCACGTCGGGTGCGGTCATGATGCTGCCGTTTGAGGCAATGGGATTGGCCCCGATGATGAGCCAGTAGTCAGTGCGGTCGATGTCGGGAACGGGCATCAGCATGGGATGCCCAAAGAGCTGCCAGGCCGCAAAATGGTGCGGAAACTGATCGACCGACGAAGCCGAAAATAAATTTCGCGTGCCCAACGCTTTTATAAAGCCCGGCGCGGCCAGCATCGTACCCGAATTATGCACCGATGGATTTCCTGCGTATAGCCCGATGGCATTGGCACCATGTTCGGTCCGAATCTGGCGCAGCCGCGCCGTTACCTCGTCAAAGGCCTGCTCCCACCCAATTTCCTGCCAGCCCACCAGCCCATCATCGCCTACAATTCGTTTGAGGGGGTGCTTCAGCCGGTTCGGGTCTTCGTAGATGTCTTTGAGGGCTACCGCTTTGGGGCAGATGTGTCCCCGGCTGAAGGGATCAGCTTTATCGCCCGCAATGCTAACAATGACGGCGCGACCAGCCGGATCGATCCGGTATTTTATTTCCAGCCCGCAGATGGCTTCGCAAAGATTGCAGGCCCGGTAATGGGTCAGGAGTTCCATAAAAATATGGGTTATAAACGGGACAAAACAAGATAAAGGCACAAGCGGCTGTTCCCTACCGCTTGTGGTTTGATCGTGGCCGCTTGGGGCGGGCATCTGTTATTTTCCTGTTATTTTCCGCACTGATTCCGGTAAGCCTGTTTGGCCCGCGCGTCGCCCGCCGTGCTGCCCCGCTGCCAGGCCTGACAGGCCCCGGCTTTGTTACCCATGGCTGCTTCGGCGGTTCCTATATAATAATACAGTTCATCCACCGACGCGTCGAGTTGTTCAGCCTCTCGGAAAGCGGCCAGGGCAGTAGCTGGCTTTTTGGGCAGATAATAGAGCCCCAGCGTACGGTGCGCCCAGGCATTTTTATCGTCCAGCCGGAGCGATTCCATCACTAAGGGCAACGCATCGGCCGGGCGATTGAGCATCAGCAACAGATACGCTTTGTTATTGAGGTAATACGGCTGGGCAGGTTGCACCGCCAGGGCACGCTCCACAAAAGTCAGCGCATCAGTATAGCGGCCCGCGCGGGCCAGCAAAAGGCTTTGGTTGTTGAGGGCCACATCCTGTTTGGGATTCAGCCGCAGTGCTTCGCCAATATCCTGGCCTGCCTGCTCGTAGGCTTTCTGGCTGTAGTACAACGCACCCCGGTTGGTGAGGGCTTCTACGTTGGCGGGCTGAAGTTGCAGGGCACGGTCATAGGCTGCCTGCCCCAGTGCCGGGTTATTCAGCCGGGTGTAGGTGTCGCCGAGCCGGGTTTGATAACCCGTTGAATCGCGGTACTGTTTTTCGATGCGCTGCAAATCGACTAAGCTCCCGCCGGGGTCTCCAGTTTCTAAGCGCACCTCGGCGCGGTTCAGGTAAGCCGCACCGAAGTCGGCATCCGTTTCGAGGGCGCGGGTGTAGTCGGCCAGCGCACCCGCCCGGTCGTCGTTGCGAAATTTGGCTAATCCCCGGTTGTTGTAGGCATCGGCAAAGTCGGGTTTCTTTTCAAGTGCTTCCGTATAGTACCGGATGGCCTCGCGGTACTCGCGCTTCTGGAGTTGCCCATTGCCCCGCAGAAAAAACTGAGCGGCTTCATCAGTTCGGTCGTTGGTGCAATCAGCCGTAAGCCACAAACAGCCGGCAAGGGTTAGCACACGAATCAGCGGGCGGATACAACCCGTCTGGCATACCCGTAAATTCGTTAGTTTTGTCCAATCATTCATAGAGTTCCCACTATTTCCTGTCCACCCTTAACGGCTTACGAAGGCAATGCGTTTCGTTGAAGATATTCCCCACCCGCAGTTTAAAATTGGTGTCTACGCCTGGAACGGCAAGCATATTCTTAAAATTGAAGCCGGTCCGTATGAACAAACCTATAAGCTGAGCGAGCTGGACTTGCTGGGGGACGGCGGTGTGAAGGCCATGCTCGACGAGCCGTTTCTGGCGGGCGTGGCCCGGCGGTTTGGCGAAATGGATGCCGACTGGCAGGACAGCGGCACCCGTAATGAGGTGTTTTGAAGGTATTCAACCCAACTGGCCCGGCTGATACGCCCCTGATTGTTGGGCGGGCCAATTATTTATGGGGGCCGATGCCGAACCGAACCGGATTTCGCGTATTATTGCAACATAAATAACCAGACCGCGCCGGGATTCACCCCCGGCGTTTCGTTTATTGATTCAGACTATAAAATCTATCGACTATAAACATTATGCCTGTTCATCTCTCCGACCGCGTCAGCGCAGCCGCCCGGCGCGACATTCTGGACCTGAACCACCAAATCAGCTCGTTTCAGGCGGGCGACATGCCGGGCGAAGTATTTCGTAAATTCCGGCTCGCGCGGGGCGTTTATGGGCAGCGGCAACCGGGCGTGCAGATGATTCGGGTCAAACTACCATACGGACGCATCACCGCCGACCAGCTCATCCGCCTGGCCGACCTCTCGGACCGCTATGCGACGGGC
>JAYVAP010000337.1:0-4489 GCA_043750915.1 Spirosoma sp.
CAGCAACAATGCCAATCCTGGCTGTGGGCAGAGCGTGAACCTGTCGGCCAGTGCTAACGGCACGGGTGCCAATGGCTTAAGCTACACCTGGAGCGGACCTAACCTGACCACAACGTCGGGTAGTTCCATATCGACCGGCAGCTTTACCAGCAACGGTACCTTTAGCTATTCGGTAGTAGCGTCGAAGACGGGTTGCGGTAATCAGTCGGCCTCCGTTACGGTTAACGTTAGCAGCTGTGGTACCACGCCCCCCACGTCTGCCTGCGACTTTGGCAACGGTCAGCCCAAACGGGTAGGCACCTGGAATAATTTCGTTGTTCAGGTTCGTGCCTACGCCGACAAGCGGGCACTGGTGGTAGTAACCGATCAGGCAACCGACAAGCACTTTCCGAGGGGCGACAACTTCTGGAACAGCATTAGCCGCGATGCCGGTACCGATGGCTTACAGGCGTGTTTGAATGCGGGTCAGACCAATGCCGGCGGTTTGGGATTTCCAGGGGGCCTACAGGCTCCTGGCGGTTATGTTCAGCGCACAGAAACGGATGGTGCCGTATTTTTTATCCTCACCAACAGCGGCACAACGCCAGTCGGCAACGGCTCAATCAGCCGCCAGTGGTGGCTGGCTACGGGTACCGGAAATGTGAATAACTTCCGTAACCAAACCAATAATTTTCAAACGCCCCCTTCGGGCAGTGACCAATTGACCAGCTTGCGGGCTAAGGACTGGAACAGCGCGGCTACCCAAAACTGGGCCGACAACTACAGTCAGCGCATTCAGGGGTATATCACTGCGCCCCAGACAGGCCAGTACGTTTTCTGGATAGCTTCCGACGACCAGAGCGAACTCTGGCTGAGCACCAGCGACAACCCGGCGAGTGCGCAGCGCATTGCGTGGGTCAACAGCTGGACTAACTCCGACGAGTGGGGTAAAGAAGGTAGCCAACGCTCATCCCCGGTAACACTAACGGCGGGGCAACGTTATTACATTCAGGTGCTTCAGTCAGAAGGTGGCGGGGGCGATAACCTGTCGGTGGGATGGGCCAGGCCCGGTCAGTCCACTGGCAACCCAAGTGAAATTGTGCCCGGTTCGGTGCTTTCGCCTTATACGGGCGGAATCATCAATCCACCAACACCCACCGGTGGCAGTCTGGCTTTCCAGATTGTGAGTTACGATTGTAATTCGGGGGTGTTACAATACCGGTTCAATAGCAGCGATAGTTCACCCGTGATGGTGCAGATGCCAGGTATATTTGGCGGCAACATGAACCCCAACACGATTGTGACCTACACCTTTCCGGGCGATGCCAAAACAGGCCGCACCGTAACGGGCACGGCTGCGCAGTCGGGCAATCAGATCAACATCAACTTTACCAATGGCTGTAATCTTCAAACCCCAACGCCAACGCCAACGCCAACCCCTACCCCTACACCTACACCTACACCTACACCAACCCCTAACCCTACTCCTACTCCAACGCCCACCGGTGGCAGTCTGGCTTTCCAGATTGTGAGTTACGATTGTAATTCGGGGGTGTTGCAATACCGGTTCAATAGCAGCGATAATTCACCCGTGATGGTGCAGATGCCGGGCCTGTTTGGCGGCAACATGAACCCCAACACGATTGTGACCTACACCTTTCCGGGCGATGCCAAAACGGGCCGCACCGTAACGGGCACAGCTGCGCAGTCGGGCAATCAGATCAACATCAACTTTACCAATGGCTGTAATCTGGCCACGAGTCGTGTGGGCGTTATCGATAGCCAGCTATCTGAGTTAACCGATGAACTGGAGCTATCCATACATCCTAACCCCAATGATGGTCAGTTTGAGATAAAATTAAGTGTTCCCGCCAACCGGGCTTACACACTAAGCTTAACAGATTTGGCAGGTCGGGTACTCATGAAGCAGGAAGGCATTGGAACAGGGTTAATCCAGGTGAAGCCAATTGACATACGCGGAAAGTATGTGGGAATAGCCCTGATATCTTTACAAAGCACCGATAAGAAAGTCAGCATTCGTCTACTGATCAAACCTTAAAAAGTGCAATTCTGCGACCGGCCGCCGGGTATTCCCGTGGCGTGTAGCTGTTACCATTAACACATACCCTGAACATGCTAAGTACTCACGTGGAAATAGCGTTACCTTTTTTCAACCTAACCTCCAGCCTTCAGGGGGTTAGGTATTTTCTCAACAACGGCGTTTAATACCTTTTCATCGTACAACGGCACTTCTATGGCTACGCCACATGTGACGGGTGCGGTGGTGCCCTACGCATCCCGGCACGTCGGTGGGGCAGATTAGGAACGCAATTTTATCGAGTGCCATACCAACGGCATCGCTGAATGGCAAAACAGTCACCGGTGGCCGATTAGATGCCAATGCGGCCTTGTCAAGATAAACAAACCTGATCTCATAGAAACGGACCGGGAGATGGGCACTACCCATCCCCCGGTCCGTTTCTATGGTATTCCTCTACTTCAACGCCCCCAATTTTTTCAGATCGACATCGTCGAGCGTTGCCTTAAGTTTATCCATAGTGATACCGTTACCCTTGGCCGTTACCACAAATCGCTTTTCGACCAGCACCGCGATTTCTCCGCTTTTGTCGTTGTTGTCGTATTTTTCGTAGGATTTATAGTTGCTTAGGGTGCCCGTTTTTTCGTATCCGCTGGCCGTTTCTTTGTCCATTTCCATCATCGACCAGGCTGCCAGGCCCATCAGCAATCCCGAACCACCCCCGTCCACAATGGTCAGTTCAATGGTTTCGCTGTTGTCGGCATTGGCATATTTACCGGTGGCGGTGGAGAAGGTGAACCCGGCCGCGCCGTTTTTTTCGCCAGTGGCTTCCTGACGGGTTAATCCATCGGCATCTGCCGGAAGCAGTTCTTTCAAAGCCCGAAAATCAACGGTTTTCACGGGGCCATTTTTCTGCATGGATTCGGCCTGGTCAGCCAACTCTTTCATGGCACTCATAGCTCCCAGGGGCGACACGGACGTTTCAGCTTCTTTTTTCTCGGCTTCTTTCTGTTCAGCTTCTTTGCTGCCTCCGCAATTGGCGAGCAAAAACGCGCTCAACAGACTGGCCCACAGTAAATACGATTTTGTTTGCATGGCGAATACGGTTTAGGAGATAAGATCGACTAATGATCGGCAACCTACGCATTCTGCCCGTTTATCCGGCCATTTTTTGAGCAAGCGTACAGCCATCAGCGATTTACCCGCTTGCTCAGCACGTAATAGTCAGCGTCGGGCGTGAGCGTGGCTACATTTCTGACGGTCCATGTTTGCCACTGCGCCGTGGGCATCAGCCGGGTATAAGGCCCCGCCACATTGAGGCAAACCCGCACCGGCATATCGAAACCGGCCACGCAGTTGGCCCAGCGGTATTGAACACCGCCTGGCACCAGGCGGTATTCCAACACGGGAATGCGGGTGTCGCGCAGGTATTGGTCAAACACGGGTTTCAGATTCCGGCCCGCCTGCTGGCTCATGTACTGCTCGATCTGGGCGGTTGTTACGGTCTGGTGATAAAACGTTTTGTTCAGCCCGCGCAGCAGTTGCCGCCACCGCTCGTCGTTGCCCACCAATTGCCGGATGGTGTGGAGCATGTTGGCCCCTTTAAAATACATATCGGTCGAACCGGCATGATTAACCCCATAAGTGCCAATGATGGGCCGGTCGTTACGAACACTGGCCCGGCACCCGATCATATACTGCGCCCCGGCTTCTTTGCCGTAGTAATATTCGGTAAACAAGCTCTCCGAATAGTTCGTGAAACTCTCATGAATCCACATATCGGCCACGTCCGCATAGGTGATGTTGTTGGCAAACCACTCGTGACCCGACTCGTGAACAATGATAAAATCCCATAATAATCCCCAGCCCGTTTTGGAGAGGTCGCGCCCCAGATAGCCGTTTTGGAAGCCGTTGCCATAAGTCACAGAACTCTGGTGTTCCATACCCAGATAGGGAGCTTCGACCAGCTTGTAGCCATCTTCATAAAAGGGATACGGCCCAAACCAGTGCTCAAAGGCTTTGAGCATCAGCGGTACCTGCCGAAACTGAACGCGGGCCGAGTCGCCGTGTTGGGGCAGGGCATAGTAATCGAGGGCCAGCGGGCCTTTGGCACCAGCGTAGGTTTCTGACCAGTGCTGGTAGCGGCCAATGTTGAGGTTGACACCATAATTATTGATTGGGTTGGTCACATACCAGTCGAAGGTGCGGGTATGGTCGGGGTTGGCTGTTACCCGGCGCAGTTTGCCGTTCGACACGTCGGTCAGGTCGTCGGGCACGGTCACGCTGATGGCCATCGAGTCTGGCTCATCGTACATGTGGTCTTTGCAGGGCCACCACACGCTGGCACCCAATCCCTGGCAGGCCGTGGCAATGAACCACGCTCCGCCCCTATCGCGCGACCAGACCAGGCCGCCATCCCAGGGCGGGTGCTTAGCCACGCGGGGTTTCCCACCATACCGCACCGTTATGGAC
>JAYVAP010000338.1:0-8329 GCA_043750915.1 Spirosoma sp.
AGCACTCAGGCATTGGCTATTGCAGTCCTGTTCAATTTGAGTCTAAACACATTTTTCAAAACTAAGAGAATGACTGTCCGCTAAAACCCGACCACCCCAATAATCCAAACTAATTGGGATAGCCAATACGATGGTTAACAGAACAGACTTGAACATATTCATGATTAATTAAAGTGGTGCCTACTTAACGCTTTTGGCTTTGCGATATCGTTTTACAAACTACCTACTCTATAATTTTATTCTGTAGAGGTGCGTTTGCTGAACGGTCTTGACAAAACTACTATGTTACGCCTGCCTGCCTAAGCAAAAAGTAACAAGTGGTCGTTTTTTCAAACAATTGGTTATATTTATCAAATTTGTCAAACTTGCCCAACCGGGGCGTTTGCGCTGTCGGACGCGACCCACCTTATTTTCTAAAGCCTGCGCTACGGGGCGTTTCCCCTGTCGCAAGAATGCTGGCCTGTCTGTCAAAGCTCGAATTGAGGGGCGTTCACCTTGTCACACGGGACCTGCCGAACGAGTAGAAAGCCTCACCTCTGCGGCCCGCTACCTGTCGCAAGTGACCCGCCCCGCAAGCACTTTATAGCTGTTCACCCAACACCCCAAAGGGCTGATGGTGAGCGTAGCGAGACATTTACACACATGAGAGGTTGGGCTGAATGCCTGACTTGGGACGAGCAACATGTCGCCAGACAGGTGGAAAGCGCGGAGCGGACACAAGCGCACTTCCATTTTTTGTACGCCGACGGGCGAAGCCAAACAACGCACTTTCCAAATTTTTGTCCACTGAGCCTTATCAAAACCTGACCTGTCGAGCCGGGCGGCTAGTTAGCGAGAACTGCCCGAACGAGTATCAGACCTACCCAACCAAGGCATTCACTCTGTCACAAGAAACCCGACTAACGTACCTAAATCATCCTGTTACGAGACATATGGCCTGTCATCCGAACACTGGCAAGCAGTAACTTTAATTATTTACAATCACAATTCTTTTGAATAGCTTCTTTTTTAGATTCATAAGGTCCGTCTCTAATAGCTCCGAAGGATCTTACATCATATACATACCATCCCTTTGGGCGATCTGTGTCTGGCCAACTTTTTGCTTTCAAACTATAGGGCAGGAAAAATAAATCGGCCGATATGGAGCCGCCATAACTTCTAGCGTTTTTACAACTTAAAACATAGTAACCATCAGTTATTTCAATGTCATACCCGGCCATTTTAACTTTTAAGTCATCGTCACGCTTTTCCAATTCTACACACTTTTCTGATGCCGAACCGCTACTACTTGAAGATGATGATCTACTACTACTTGAAGATGATGATCTATCTGATGAGGGCCTAGGAAAAGATCTCCTAAGTATGCTAATGCCTTTCTGATTAGCTACCGCTACAGAGTCATCGTAAGCTTTAGTTTTTACACGCTCAGCATATAACCTTTCCTCTAAATTACAAGTTACCTCCCCACCTGGCAAAATTTCATATTGAATTAGGCCATACAAGTTGGCAGGTATTAAATAGTAAAATGAATACCTAGCTCCATATTGGTCATAAGTCTCTTTGCTTAAAAATAGATATTTATTATCCTTCTTTAGGTTCTCTTTTCTATTATAGTCGCTTACAAATTCTTCCGCTGTATACTCCCTATTTGGATTATATCCTCTAGATTGGCTACGAATTTCGCTTACAACCCAGTGAGGTACTCTTAAAATACCATTGCATATGTTATCTATTGAACGCAAACTTCTTGTTGTTGGTATTTGTCCATTAGATTGTGAAATAGAAATAAGGCAATGAATCAGAAATAAATAAACAATTGGTAAAGGTTTCATAAAAAATTTGTTAAAAGTTTGAAAATACGCCCCATGAATCTAATTTATTGTAGTTTGCGTCAATAAGGCCAATTGAAAAACAACAACATGCTTTTATTCCAAACAATCTACATGATTTTAACAATAGCTGGTATCTGTTGTATTAAATCATTTTTTTAACATCGAAAGCACGAAGCTCGCAAACGCACTCATCCGCTTTTATCGAGCCACCACTACAGGGGCGTTTGCCTTGTCACACCCAACATATATAGGTACGCAACATCGCGACGTGGTATTCTGCTGATAATCGGATACCTTTCGTGTCGCAATGGGGTCTTTGACTTAATGATACGCTGAACGGATCACAAAGAAATTAACTGATGTACCGGCCAGAAGTTTACATTACTCGTGCTGAAGGTGGCCCAGAACTCAACTTCAATGTAATGATGGTTGGCCGAAACAATGGTGGCTTTACCAGCCTGTGTGCCACAAATTGAACCGGCATAAATATAGGCATCGCCCAGGGCACCAAACACTTACCCCGATGTGCAACGCCCGATGCGAAATTTGAACTAATCGCCGGTTTGAGCCACAACCATCGAACGCAACCCACCCGAGACCGTACCGAACCGTTTGAGATTGTGCAATAATGTTTTCATGGGTGAATAAATTTTGTTTTTGATGATGCAAGTTTACACCATTTCAAAAACTATTAAGTTATAGATTATAACAACTGGTCGTTTTAACGCACAACTGGTCAGCGTACCCACCGGTGTATCTTGTTTAGCAGGTTTTTGAGGTTGTCAGACATGCCCTTACCCTGGGCGTACTGCCCGGCCGGCTGGTTTTTTAAGTATTTTTTTAAGTCGCCATTCTTGCGTCGGCTGACGTTACAGTTTTTCCCGTTTTTAAGCAAAACCGTCTGTGCACGGTAGTTGTGGTGCTCCATCTGATCGAGGTTTAGCAACAGGCCGTGATCGATCAAAAAAAAGTTGTAATCTTTTATCAGCAACTCGCGAAAATGACTGAAGCTGAAGGTCGATACCAGATCAGTTTTATCGGCAAAATATACTGTTGTAACCACCGAATCGGCTTCACAGTGGGTAATATCGGCTATCCGCACACGCCTGGTTTTGCTGCCCGCCAAACGCAGGGTTATGAACCCGTCATGACTGTCATTTTCCAGCAGGCTTACAATGGAGCGAAGATCATGCTGCATCTGCTCCATACCTTCCAGCGCCTGTTGCCCGCGTATTTTCTCGGTCGTGCGTTCAACAACTTCGCGCAGCTTTTCGGCATCAATGGGCTTGGTAATGAAATGAAGGGCCGCGTATTTGATGGCCCGGTCTAAGTTGTCGAGTGTGTGGTCGCCGGACAGAAAAATGACCGATGGGTTGTATTTCTCCAGCGCACTTGCTTTCAGGTCGGCCAGCACATTGAAACCCGTTGATTCTCCGCGCAGATGAATGTCTAAAAAAATCAGATCGGGCCGGAGCCGTATAATCTGTTCGACCGATTCCGGTGCAGAGTCGGCCTGACCCACTACGGCTATTTTATCGGAGCAGCAGCGTTGCAGATTCACCAGCAGGTTTTGCAGGTGATTGGGGTCATCTTCTACAATAAAAGTCTGTATCATGATGAATGATAGTGGTTAACCGTCTATAATCAATCGCACCAGTGTACCGCCTGTTGGCGCGTCTTCTATGCCAAGCGTAATCTGATAGCCAATCTGGTTGAGCAGTCTGATTCGATCTTCCACTAAATTGCTGCCGTGCGAAACGTGGGGTTTTATGGCCTTCTGCTGAATTCTGGCTACTTCGGCACGGCCAACGCCGTTGTCCTCAACCTCAATTACCAGCCGGTCGTCGGGGTCGGTGTAGCAGCGTATCTGCAGGTGGCCCGGGCTGTTGTTGGGCAGGTTGTTGAGACCGTGTACGAGCGCGTTTTCAACAAAGGGCTGAATCAGGATGGGCGGCAGGGTACGCAGCATCGGGTCGAAGCCCTGGGGCCACCAAATGTCATACGTAAAGCGGTTGTTCTGATGCAGTTGCTCAAAATTGATGTAGTTGCGCAGTAACTTAATTTCTTTGTCTAAGCCAATGTCTGATTCGCCCCTTCGGCTTTTACGAAACAGGTCGTTACTTTTCACCGACGAATCCAGAAAACTACGGAACAGGCTCGCCAGCTCTACCACCTGCCGGTTAGCGCGTTCATGATTTTGAACCGTAATAGATTCCTGAATGCTGCCTAAGGCGTTGGAAACAAAATGTGGATTCAGCTGCGCCTGAAGTGTCTGAATCTGCAGCAAACTCAGCCGTAGTTCCTGCTCTTCGGCTTGCAACATGTTGCGCTGGTCACGGTAGCTCAGGTATCCCAGTAAACTCAGGCCACCCACAAACAGCACTATGCCCAGATAAGGAAAAATAGCCCACTTATAAAATGGCAGATGCGTTTGAAACTGAATAGCGGCCAGGGCGGGCAGCTCGCCGGTCTGGCTGTTGCGCCGGGCCTCGAACTCGAACTGATGACGGCCCTGCTTCAGGTCAGTCAGATAAATCTCCGGCGACCGCAGCCAGTCGGACCAGATGCCGCCATTGAGCCGGTATCGGTATTGGGTGCGGGTGGGGCGGTCGAAGCCAATGGCCTCGCCCGTAATTTTAATCATGTCTTCGCCGTAGGGCAGGTGCAACACCGAATCGGGCCGGTGCTGAAACCTCAGCAACGAATCGTTGATGGCATAAATACCGGCCCGCAGCGGATCTGACACAAACCGGAATTTGTTTAAATCCAGATAACTCAGCACCGACCCCGACGGTATCCAGACACGGTTTTTTGAGTCGCAGAAGAAGCCGTTCTGCCCAGGCTCTATGCCCAGAAAACCATTGTTCTGGTTAAATCCTTTGATGTGTACCTCGCCTGTGCGGTGGAAGTGGGCCAAATCCAGCACGTGCAGCGTTCGCAAATCGCCCGCAAACAGGTAGTTGTTTTTAATGCCGAAATAAAGAACAGGCGTATCGAACAATTCAGGGCAAATGTGCCGCACACTATCTGTTTTGGGGTCTAAATAAGACAGCCCTTTGGCGGAGGCAATCCAGAGCGTTTGGGTACTATCAAAACCCAAACCCATTACCGTGGTTCGCAAAAACCGGTTGTTGGCATGGGTGTAGGCTTTTACCTGACGGGTATCGGGGTTGAGCCGACAGAAACCACCGGACCCGCCAATCCAGTAGTTATCCTGCCGGTCCTGCGCCAGGGCATAATAATTGCCAAAATCGGGCAAACCCTGCGCCGGGCCAAACTGCCGGATCAGTTTGCCGCGCTTAAATACATTGACCTGCCCGGTACTGCCCTGCACCAGCCAGCCCCGCCGGGCATCGCTGAGCGTTGACCAGGTAACAAATTCCTGATTTTCCAGGCCAGGCGGGGCCAGCAGCGTGTGGCGGTTGCCGTCATAGCGCACTACGCCCCTGCCATTGCCCAGATAGAGGGCGTTGTCTGGTCCGCGCCGGGAACCATAATACCAATCGTTGGCCATCGGAAGCTTAAAGTCCGGCCCATTCCGAATGGTATGCCCATCCCACAGCCGAATGGCCGACCGAAAGTTCATCCACCAGATAATACCGTTTTTATCTTCGGCCACACTCCAGACGTATGGGGCCCCGGTGCGGTCGAAGTGCCGGAAACCCACATCCGTCAGCCGGCAAAGGCCCTGCTCAGTGCCAACAAACTGACTGTTGCCTGCCTGGGTAAACGGAGCACAGCCTCCCAGTACCGCCGTTACTAACCGGAGCTGTGTGGTCTGGCGGTCCATGCGGTACAGTTTGCCATTTAAAACAACGTAATAATCAAAAGATACCGGGCGCAACGCAGCAAACCGCCCATTGGGTTCATAATCGGCTAAAGGCACCAGTTGCTGCCCGTCGAAATACAGATACCTGATTGTTTTGGGCTTATCAGGATGGTAAGCTGTCAGCATGTAATGAAAGCGGTCGGAAATCAGACGCGGAGGAATCGGCTCAAAATTAAACTTGTACGCGCATGGCAGCGAAACAAGTTTATTTTGCCGGTACAGAAATACGCGGTTGCTATGGGTAATGATGAGCAGCTGGCGGCCTGCTTCGTCGTAATACCAATTGCCCACGCGTTCATTTCGCAGGGCGGGCAGCAACCGGTCGGCGCGGTAGAGGCTATCCTGATAGAAGTAGCACAGCCGGCTCTCGGCATCGACGGTCCAGCCCCGGTTCTGGTGGTCGAAATGGATAGGATGGGGCAGGTTAGGGTAGTGCCGGACCTGGTGACCGTTGTAGCGGGTGTTGCCCAGCCCATAGCTCTTCGTAAACCAAAGGTTGCCGTTGCGGTCTTCGGTGATGGCATAAAATTCAGCACCTTTTAGCAGACGGGGGTGAAGTTGCTCGAAGCGTTCGCCGTTGAAGCGGCTGATGCCAAACTTGGTACCGGCCCAGAGCAGCCCCCGGCTATCGGTAAAAACGCTCATCACCTGCATCTGGCTCAGCCCGTCGGCGGTGGTATAGAGCCGCACCGGGTATTGCTGTGCCTGGCTTAGCTGCACCAGCAACATAACGGGAAGCAGCAACCTCAGGTGTCGAAGCGTTTTCATAAGGGTAATAGGGTTACGGCTACCCCGGTGGGGTATAAAATCGACTATCGAACAAATTCATGTATTTTAATGTGAGAGGAAGTTCCTGATAAGTGGTCAATATATCGAATAAGTTGTATGCCAGCGTCTTAAATCCGACATTAACTTTGTGCCGTTTTGGATACGAGCAGAATTAAAGATGGTGTGAACAGCGCGAAAAGCCTGCCCAAAATTGGTTATGTTCGTGGTTTATTGCCACTGCAAATACCCATAACTTTTGCTTAATTTTTGCAACACCACCACTTGTTACTTACCAACTATGACAATCCAATCACAATCGGGCGTAGCGGCTTTGCGCGAGGCCGTTATCCGAAAAGTTGAGCAAAACTGGCCGGACGAGTTCTGGATGCACGGCTCCTATAGCCCCGGGCTAACCAACCTGCCCAGCCGGAATGCGTTTCTGGAAGACCTGGTAGCCAATATTGAGCAGGCCCTCGCCCAACATGCGGGTGTTTCCCATACCACCCTGCAACCGCCCAGCAAAGACTCGCTCCGGCGGTTAATTTATGAGTACTGCCCTGCAACCGACATTCGCCTGCAAGAACGCACCCGTACAGCCCTGTGCCAATATGTAGGTTATACTGACTGGGATTCTTTTTTACAGCGACCCATACCGAGCCGGCTACCACAACCGTTGCCGGCCATGCCGGAGCCTGGTATGGCGGCAACGGAAATAGTGACTCCCGATGTGGAGACAGCCACGCGCCGTGGCTTCAGGCTGAATCATGGGTACTGGCTCACCATACCGGCCTGCATACTCATGCTGTTGACGGGCCGCTGGATTACCCATCGGCAGGCGGCTGTTATGGAAAACACGGCCTCTGCACCGAGCTATGTTGCCGACTCGGTGGTGGTGCTAAACACAGTTCGGGAAGCTATCCGGGCCGAAATGCAGGCGTATCGTCGCTTACCCGCCGTTGATTCGATCCTTGTCGATACTTATTTTACCCCGTCGGGATCGGCCCGGCAGCGCATTATACATTTGTTGCTCAGGCATCAGAAAAAACAGTGGTCGCTGACCGACACCCGCAACCCGTCGACGGCCGAACTGCTTTCTGCTAAACTACTGACCATCAGCGATACGATTGCCACCGTCGAAACATCGGAGTACTGGTATCTGCGCTGGTTCGACAACCGAAACCAAAAACAGGGCTATATCTATAGTGAAAAAAACAGCCAGTATTATCAGCTTATAAAAGGTAAAACGGGCTGGCGTGTGGCCCTCAATTATTATCCCAGGCATCACAACAACCCGTAGGATAGCATCGGAAAAATGGGTTATAAATATTTGCCTGACTCAGGCAAGTTCGACCAGGCCTGATGCCTAAAATTATACTTTCCCCTTTCGGCGAGCCTTGTTCATTCTTTCCAGCGCCATTCGTTGGCAATTTGCAGGGGTGTTCTCAGGCCCTGCGCCACCAAATAGTCGCGGGTCTGAGTATCGGTTTGGCGACGGGCCGGAATGTCGTCGGCATCGGCCAGGGCGTAGAGCAGCATGGTTGAATAACGAACGGTATTTTTGAGCTGATCGGCATTGACGAGGTTAATTTTATCGCAGTCGGCGTGGTAGCAGTTGAGCACCTCGCGGGAGAGCGTACCGTTCATGCCCAGCACCGGCACGCCTTCGAGCATAAAAGGTTGATGGTCGGAGTGCAGCCCGGCCTGATTGTGCATCTGGTTGGCAAACGCCGGTTCAGTCCGTTTCATGGTCTCCCCAACCGTGTTCAGGAACGACACCATGTCGGCCCGGCCGAAGGCGTTCAGGCCGCTGGGGTCGTTGGTCATGTCGAGGTTCATCATGTACCGTACTTTATCCAATTGCCCGGCTTTCTTCAGACTCTCGACCATCGCCCGCGAACCA
>JAYVAP010000339.1:0-5358 GCA_043750915.1 Spirosoma sp.
GAAAGCCACAATCAGGGTCAGCAATGCCGGCAGCGACCCAATAGCCGGCAACCGGAACAGTGGAAACAGAACGCCCAGCACAAATGCCCAGATACCCGCTCCCATCAGCCAGTAGGGCAGCGTTTTAGCCAGCAGCACCACCCCCGACCAGCGCGTTTGGGCCTTTAACATCCCCACTGTTTTCTCCTCAAATTCTTTACTGAATACCAGTGCCAGTACCAACAGAAATACCTGCTGCAGGACAGCGCCAATTATGCCCGGAAGCATATAGTAGCCGTAGTTACCGGCCGCGTTGAAAAAGCGTGTGTTGTTGATGCTGAACGCCTGAAACTGATTGCGGGCTTCTGCCGCTGGCACCCCGCGCTTCATCAGGCCCTCTATTTCCATGCCCGCGTTCAGGGTCGAAAGCGACGTTTGCACCGCCCGCGACACAAAGTTGGCCGTCAGGATATTGGCCATGTTCAAATCCACCTGCACTTCGGGTGTCCGGCGTTGCTGAACATCGCCTTCAAACGCAGCCGGGATAGTAACAACGGCCTCAAACTGACCCGTTGCAAAAGCCCGGCGGGCCGTTATCTCGTCAGAAAATATGCGCACCAGCCGAACGGTCGGGTTATCGGCCAGGGCATCCACGATCTTGCCACTCAATGCCGACCCGTTCAGGTCGACAACGGCAATGGGCAGGTTAGTAACTGTTGCATTGGTGTAAGTGTAGCCCACCAGCAGCCCAAACAGAACAGGGGCACCCAGAAAAACGGCCATGGCCACACCATTGCGGGAAAACTGGCGAAACTCGCGCCACAAAAGGTTGAAAAACGGCTTCATGACGGTATGGCGTTAGTTGAGCGGCAGCAGCACTGTTTGGTTGGCCAGCAGCTGATCCAGCTCTTTGGTCTCAATGGGTACTAATTTAAGTTCGTACGAAGCCTCGCCCAGTTCGTAGGTCGGGTAGCTGTTGGTACGCGACGCATAACTGTTCATCTCTTTAATGCTCACGAGCCTGGATTTCAGTGTCCTATTGGCTGCGTAGGGCAACTTAACAGTATACACCCTGCCTTTGACAAAGTGTGCTACCCCTTTCTCGCCCACGGTGAAACGCAGATATGTCCGCCGGTTATCGTAGCCCGACAGCAGCGTGTAGCCCGCCGGTGCCAGCTCGCCCTCGTGCAAACTAATGCTCTCGATGGTCATGGCCTGGGGGGCCACAATCGCTTTTTCGCGGATGGCGGCCTGCACCTCTTTCAGGGCACCTTCGGCCCGGAGCATATCGCCATAAGCCATTTGGATGCGTTCGGCCCGCACGGCACCGTCTACCTCATCGCGTTTGGCCTGAGTGCCCTTCACCTGCGCGTTGGCCAATTGATATTTAGCCCGCATCTCGTCGTATTGCTGCGCCGAAATCAGCGAGTCGCGGTACATGTTTTTGATTCGGGTAAAACTTTTTCCGGCCAGTTCAGCCTGGTCACGGGCGGCCTCCAAAGCCGCGTTGGCCTGCGCCCGCTCGTTGGCGGTTGCCCCCCGGCGGGCCATTGCATACTGGGCTTTAGCCGATGCGTAGGCCCCCTGAGCCTGGAGTTTTCTGGCCTCGGCTTCGGGCACATCAATGCGGGCAAGAACCTGGCCCTGGACCACCACATCGCCTTCATGAACCAGTAGTTGTATAATACGGCCTGTAACTTTGGCCGTTACACCCACGGTTTCTTTTTTCACTTTTCCCTCCAGCTCGTTGGCTAAGGTTTTTTTTTGTTTACAGCCCGTCATCAAAAAGGTGCTGATGGCCAGGGGCAAAAGAAAAATCGCTTTCATGTGTTTTTCGACGTTGAAATGAATATATCTACAAATATCTACCGAATGTCGGCTACCGTCAGCACACCGCTTGCTTCGAGCTGGTTTATCTGGGCCGACCGCTGATCGACAATGCGCTGCACGTACTCCAGTTGAGCCTTTTGGTAGTCGGTTTCTGCTTCGAGCCGTTCAGTAATGCGCAGTAATCCCTGTTCATACTGATTAGTCGCCATATCGAGACCTTTACGGGCCAGGGCCACTTTTTGCCCCGCCACATCGGCCAGCTCACTGGCCGTCGCCAATTCTGAGCGACTCTTCTGTAGGTTCAGTAACAGCAGATCACGGGTTTGGGCCAGGTTGTTCTGCGCAATCAGTAAATCCTGTTGTGCCGTACGATACTCGGTACGGGCGGCAAACTTATCGAACAACGTTAGCCGAAGACCCACGCCCACATACCAGTAGGGTTCGATAGCAGACAAATCCCTGCGATATAACTCGTTTTTGCCAAACGCATATACCTGGGGGAAATAGCCCGCCCGGGTTGCTTTCTGGCGGTAGCGGGTGGCTTCCTCGGCCAGGGCCAGGGCTTTGAGTTCGGGGCGGTTTTCGGCCGATGCCGGCAGTGAGTCGCTTACCAGCCGGACCAGCTCAGGCCGGATGTCGGAAAGTTGTTCAGCAGGCGTGTCGGTTAGCTGCGCCAGGCGGGCCAGGGCCAGTGCCCTTTTGCCCCGAATATCCACCCGTTTCGTCCGCAGGTCCTGAATAGCCAGCTCCACTTTGCTGCGGTCATAAGGAATGGCCAGCCCTTCTTTTACGGCTTTCGTTACAAAACGCATCTGCTCGGCCAGTCGTTTATTGGCCTCATCGAGTACCTGCTCCGATTGTGCAATCAACCCCAGCTGATCGTAGGCCAGCGTCACTTCGCGAATAATCGTCATGCGCTCTTTATCGGCCCTGACCCTGACAGACTGCTCTTTCAGGGTCAGGGCTTTGCTCAGCAACGGGATTTTTGTACCCGAAAACAAGAGCATGTTGGCCTGAACGGTTGCTTTCAGGATGTTTTGCGGCTGGAGCTGCTGCTGAAGTTCAAGAGGTCCTTTGTATACACTCGGCGGCAAAGGCTGATAGGGCAAACGCGGCAGGGTGATGCTGATGTTGCGGTCTAAGTGCGTGTAGGTTGGATTGATCGTTAGTTCGGGCAGGTATTGGTTTCTCAGCCCTTGCTTTTCGATCTGCACTTTCCGTTGCTCGGCCTGATTGGTGGCCAGCGCGTAACTTTTCTTTAGTGCCTGCTCAATTAATGCCTGACGGCTGGGCGGAGCGGGTTGAGCCCCGACCGGTATGGCCAGCAGCAGGCTCAGGATAAATGCGGATGTGCGGATAATTCTCATTTGCAAAAATTACACTTATTTTGTTTTTTTAGTTTCCTTGCGGTCAAAAAAAATCGCCATTGCCATCAAGTTTTCTCGGTTAGAATGCCCCGCAACAGAATGTTCAACACCTGATCAATTCGCTCCTGGGTGGTCGTGGGCATCTCGCGGGTAATCTCGTCGGGAAACTGCCCCAGAAAATCGCCATCAGCCAGGTGCTGTATGGTACTGATAAACATAACGATCGCCAGTTGCTTCGATACGTCGCTACGGATGAAACCGACCCGAACTCCTTCTTCTACAAGCTGGGTTAGATAACGCAGTTGGATGTCGCGCCGAAAATCGCTCGCTTTCTGGTAGGCTTCTGGCTCAGAACGCTTTAAATCTCGCCAAAATTCTTTTTCAACGCTGGAGAAACTACTTCCAATGTGTTGTAAGTACGCATTCAGCTTCTGCCGGAGCGACAAATCCGCGTCGTTCACAATGCTGTCGGCCCGCTGCTGAAACTGTCCCGCAAAGCGATCAATGCCCGCCAGTAAAATAGCCGGCTTGCCACTGTAGTGATTATAAACGGTTTTCTTACTAATGGCCAGCTCCCGCACAATGTCATCGACCACAACGCGGCTGTATCCATAGCGAAGAAATAATGTCATGGCTGTATCGGCAATCCGCTGAGCGGTGCTACGCCCGTTGGGCGTAGCAGATTGAGTCGGTTGTTTCATGGAAACTGTTAGTACGATTTTTGTGTATTTTTCTGCGCCTGCTCTACAAACCTTGTAGTCGGCAAAGAGTTCAAAAATTAGTGCATAAAGGGAGGCAATCTACTTGGTTTATAAGCAGTCTCCGGTGTTTGTAGGGTCAATGCATAGCGCACCAATGCCGGAAGAATCCCGTTTGGTTCGGGTATTGGGGGGCAATTGCTATGCGGCCAAAATAAAAAAGCATAATTCACTGAAATTCAACTTATTTACCCATCAACTTCTTCCAATTTCTCTGCCGAAAATGCCATTGGCTTCTCCGAAAACAACAATTTGGCAGCCGCCCAGGTTGTCCGAAACAGATCGCTCCGGCGATAGGCTTCCAGGTCGCTGGCCGTATTCCACAGGCTGTAGGTGATCCGAACGGCCGGGTTGTCAGGATCGCGCAGGAGTTCGAGGTGGCAATTGCCGGGGAATGCCCGGATACGGTGTTTAGACTGATCGAAAATTGCGTGAAAGTCGGGCAGTTTATCGGCCTGAAAGGTCATGCGGACAATGCGAATGAGCATATAGTTTGGGGTAAAAACGACGGTAGCTGGTCGTTTACGGCCATCATAAAGCAATAAAACAGGCTCTCCGGGTTTTCTATGGATGATGGGGCTGGGTGTTTCTTATTTTTTTTTCGCTAAGTTGGCCTGCATTTCTTATTTCCCCTATCATTCGTATGAATCGTTTATTTTGTACCCACCTGCTCCTGGGCTTGCTGTGGTTTAGCCATGCCGTATCGGCGCAAACGCCCTACTTTTTCCCCGCCAGCCCCGGCCCGCTCAACCCGGCAATTCCCACACCCGAGCAATTTCTGGGTTACCCCGTTGGCTCGCACATGACCCGCTACGACCAGACGGTGGCTTACTTCCGCGAACTGGCCCGGCTGTCGGACCGCGTTCACGTGGAAGTCATCGGCAAAACCTACGAGCACCGGCCCCTGATTATGGCCCAGTTCACCAGCCCGGCCAACTATGCAAACCGCGAGAGCATTCGGCAAAACCACCTCAAGCAGGCCACCACCACTGGAGAAACCAACGTGCCGCTGGTGGTGCAGATTGGGGCCAACGTTCACGGCAACGAACCATCCGGGGGCGAATCGACCCTGTTGACGGCCTATTATCTGGCCGCGTCGGAGAGCGAGGAGGTCAAACGCTGGCTCAGCGAGATGCTGATTTTTGTGGAGCCAGTTTTAAATCCTGATGGCCGCGACCGGTTTGCCAACTGGGCCAATATGCACAAAAGCGACGTGTCAATTGCCGACCCGCTCGACCGCGAACACAACGAAATCTGGCCCGGTGGCCGCATGAATCACTACTGGTTCGACCCCAACCGCGACTGGTTCCTGTGCGCCCATCCCGAAGCCCAGGCCCACGTGCGGTGGTTTCACGAATGGATGCCCTACGTGGTGGTCGATCACCACGAGATGGGCACCAATGCTACGTTCTATTTTGATCCCG
>JAYVAP010000340.1:0-5058 GCA_043750915.1 Spirosoma sp.
TAACCTTCGCTCCAGCACCTGCGTGAGCCAGATGCCGCTTTCAAAGACGACATACGAGCAGGTTATACACGAGAGCAGGTCGCAGGTATAGGCCCGCCAGCCGTACATCTGATGAAAGGTTAAGAACGTCGCCTGTGGACTGATGAAATAAAACAAGGCGTAGACCAGTAGACCAAAAAGCGGAGTGCTCCACCGAAACCATCGTTGCATCTGCGGGGTCATACACATTGGTTTTGTCAAAGTTTAGAAGCAAGTTAATGCTTTCGACCCAATTCTGCGATGCTGACCTTCGTAAGTGGATGGGTAGTCGGTCAGGTAAAATCAGAAGGGGGTTTTTATCCCTACATGAAATGAGGTCTGCTGTATATCAGGAACCCCCACGTAGTTGATACCGGGTATGATCTTGTAATAGGCTTCAGTAAAGACGGTCAGCTTGCCAAATACTGCCCGTTGCACCCCTACCCCGACCTGATACGCCGGAAAGAAGGCACCCTGATTATTGACTGTTACCTGTCGGGTATTGTAATTGGCCTGCGCTACCGGGATGCTGAGGTGGGCCAGCCCAACACCGCCCGCCACATAGGGCTGGAACTTAGCCTTCTTCAGCAGGACGCAACTCGCAATCACGTTCAGCTCAATCAGGGCGGCCTGTCCCTTGATGGTGACGCCATTATCCAAGCGATTGAAGTCGTACACGTCAACGTTCAGCGAAGGCGTAATCCAGAAGCGGGGCGTGACCCGATACTCAATGCCCGTGTTACCCCGAAAGCCGGTTGACCCATATTGAGTGGCTGCGCCGGTGAGCGTTGCCAGCCCCAGGTAGCCGGTGGCAAAGAATCGGTTTGGTGGGAGCGAAAAGGCATCTAAGTCGGCGTAGTCGGCAACCGGCACGGCTACGGAGGGAGTTGTCCGCTGGGCACGGACAGGTACCGTCGGCAAGCTGGCTAACAGCAACAGACCGAATAAATAATGGGTCATCTTCACAAGACAAGTAATTAGGCAAGCCGAGGCATTCAGTGTCCTGGTTTTTCACGCTTAGGGCAGTCGCTGCCAGGTTTCGGTGCGGGAGATGAACAGGACCGAACCTTTCACCTTTAGTTTGCCCCCATCCATAGTCAGTTCGCCTTTGTAGGTTTTACCACTTTCGGGATCATAAATTGTCCCCTTCTCCCACCGGCCATTCCGGTAGCTGAAGTTCTCCAGCAGCACCAGGCCGACGATGGGCCGGCTGCGCCGGGCCTTATCGGGGTTTTCGGTATCTAAAGCGGGTTTGCCCGGCGCGTCCGCAGCGGCTTTGCTCCAGGTAATCTTACCAGCATATTTCCCCGCTACGGGGTAGATATGCACGTGGGTGCTGCGGTCTTCGGTAAGCCAGTTGCCCACAATTTCGGATTGAGCACGGGCGAGTTGAGTGACGCTTAAACCGAGCAGCAGCAGCAGCAGTACGAGGCAGAATTGATTGTTCGTATTCATGATAAGAAATTAGTTGATTGTTATTGAATTTGCGGTGAAGATCAGTCACGACCAATGGCTTTATCTACCGAAACCTGTGCCATTCGGTAATCGTAAATAGCCTGAAGCTGGTTGGTCTGCGCCTGTAGCAAGGCCAAACCCGCGTCATTGAGTTCGCTGAATTTGGTCAGGCCCTGCCGGTATCTTTCCCGCGTTTGGCTGTGGCTGCGTTCTGCCGAGCGGATCACGTTGTCCTGCCGTAGTACCCGTTCTCTGGCCTCCTCGAGCGTGGCCAGGGCGACCTCGGTTTCATTAACAATCATCCGATTGCTGTATTGCATCTGTTGCTCTATCTGGGCCGTTACGATGCGGGCCTGCCGGACTTTAGGGGCAGTCGTTGGGTTGAACAGGGGAATAGAGAACTGCAAACCGACAAAAGACGTAACTGGCCACCGGGCATTGGTGAGGTCAAAATTATTGAGTTGCGACTGAACCCCCAATTGCCCGAATAAGCTTAGTGTTGGTCGTGACCGGGCACGTTCAAGATCAGTTTGCCGCCCGGCCTGCTCAATGGACAAGGCTAATTGCGTTAGTTCGGGGCGGCTCGTCAAAGCCTCATTGACTGCTCCGTTTTCCGGCACCAGGTCGCTCACAGAGACAGGTATACTCAGCGAATCGGTCAATACTAACTTGGATTCCGCATTTACGCCCAGCAGGGTAGTTAAGTTGGCCCGCAACAACCGGACATTCCGCTCCAGTGCCGACAACCGGGGCCGTTCATTTTCTAAGGCCACGTAGGCACGCAACGTATCAGCATCAGTAGTCAACTGCGCCCGAAACAAATTGCGGGCTTCGCGCAGGTTCTCCCCCGCCCGAAGAATGGTTTGGCCCGCAAGCATCCGCTGTTTATCGGCCAGCAACAAGGTCAGGTACGTCTTTTTTACCTCAGCTACCTGCCGGTTGACGACCACCCGCTCAGCTTCATGTGCCTGTCTTTGCCCCAGCCGGGCCAGTCGCCGGTTGATGGATAAATCAGGTTGAATAATAGGCATAGTCAAATTAACGCCCGCATTGAACTGGTTGGGCAGTGTGGCCGCAACGGGCGTTAGCCGCGACTCATCGAATTTAAACTCCCCGGTAGTCTGATCGACCGACACAGCGGGAAAGAAAAAAATGGCGGGCTTAATATAGCGGCTATACTGGCTACTGGCGTTCAGGCTGGGCAGGGCGGCCATGCGGGCCTCGTCCAGCCGGGCATCAGCCCGTTGCCCGTCGAATCGGGTCGTACGTATTTCACCGTTTTGCCGTTTGACCAGCAACACGGCATCATCTATGGATAGTAAAATGGGGGTCGGCTGAGCGGTGCCGTGCGTCCCTGTCAGCAGCAGTAAGGTAATAATGCCGGCCGTTGCCGTGGATTTAACGGGGTTGATAGTCGAGTCAGAGCCAGGCAAGCGGCTCACCCATTCGCTCAGGCGCGTCAGGTCGGCATAGATAGTTGGCACGAATACCAGCGTCAGCAGCATGGATGAAGATAAGCCACCGATGAGTGCCCAGGCCAGCCCCGTTTTCAGTTCCGCTCCGGGACCGCTCGCCAGAGCAATAGGCAACATACCAATCACCATGGCCAGCGTCGTCATCAAAATGGGCCGCAGCCGACTCCGGCCCGATTCGCGCAGGGCTTCGTTCAGCGGCATTCCCTCCTCCCGGTTCTGGTTAGCCCGGTCCACCAGCAGAATGGCATTTTTAGCCACTAAGCCGATCATCATAATAATGCCCAGGATTGAGAAAATATTCAGTGAATTCATAGTTAGGGCTAAGGCTAACAGTGCCCCAACCAACGCTACCGGAATGGAAAACAACACAACGAACGGGTACAACCAGGAGTTGTATAACGCGACCATAATCAAGTACATGAACAGTATGGCAGCTCCAAATACCAATCCCAGTTTGCCGAACGATTCCGCTTGTAGTTCAAGGTCGCCCCCATAGAACACCTGCACTGAAGCGGGCAGTTTAAGAGCCGCAATAGCCTGCCGAATATCGTCGCCTGTGTCGCCCGTGGCCCGGCCAATGACCTGCGCCGAAATGGTAACCGAACTATTACGGTCGCGCCGTTCCAGAATGGCCGGCTCAACCGTTTCATGGATGTCGGCCACCTGCCGCAGTTGTACAGCCTGTCCACTATTGTTTTGTAGGGTCATGTCTTTCAGTTGATCGGTACGGCTTCGATCCAACTGAGCGTAGCGTACCCGCAGCGGAATCGAGCGATTGTCCTGCTGAATCTTCAACTCATCGAACCCGGCCACCGCCACCCGTACAGCTGCCCCAACGCTTTCCGTTGTCAGGCCGTAGCGGGCCAGTTTACTCCGGTCGGTGTCGATACGGATTTCGGGTTTACGCGTTGTGCCGGAGGTACGCACGTCAGCCGTACCAGCAACGTTACGCACAGCATTGGCAATGGGGGTGGTATACCGGGCAATTTGTTCCCGATCAGTGCCGCTAACGGCCAGAATAATAGGTGTAGCGTTGTCTGATCCCAGCAGGCCAATCGGAAATGCCCGAATGCGAACTCCGGGCAGTTGAGCCGCCAGTACCTTCGCTTCCCGAATGAGCGTAGCGAGGTCTTTCTGCCGTTCTTCGGGGGGCGAAAAGGTGACGGCAAACTCTACCGCGTTTGCCGATGCCAGACCGATCAGACCGTCGGGGTTGGCACCCACGTTGGTGAATATCCGGCGTACCTCGGGCATCTGTCGCAGGCGGTGCTCATACTGCCGGGCAATGGTGTTAGTTTGGTCGAGTTTGGTTCCTTCGGGCAGTTGCAGCAGGATGTTTGCTTCACCCTTATCGGTCGGGGCCATAAACTCAGCCCCAATGAAACCCTGCGCGGGTAATTGCAGCGCAGCTATAAACAGAATTATGACTACCCCGGCGGTTATCCGACGATGAAGCAGACACCAGGCCAGTAACTGATCGTAGCCATTGGTCAGCCGGTCAATTCGACCTTCAAACCAGCGACCAAACCGGGCGGACAGCGTCGGAGCATTCAGGTCTTCGATTTGTCCGAAGCGGGCGGCAATCATCGGTGTGAGGGTGAACGATACCAGCAAGCTAAACAGGGTAGATAGCACAACTACTAAGGCAAACTCGCGCATAATATCGCCAATTAAACCCGGTGCGAGCGAAAGGGGCACGAATACGACCACATCTACTAAGGTAATGGCAATGGCCGAAAAGCCGATAGCGTTCCTGCCATCGAGAGCGGCCGTGCGTTTGTCTTTGCCCTGTTCAAGCTGGTGGTAGATACTTTCCAGCACAACAATCGAATCGTCAACCAAAATGCCGATGACTAAAGAGATGGCCAGCAGCGTGAGCAGGTTTAATGAGAAGCCAAACAGGTACATGAATACAAAGGTGGACAGCAACGAAGCCGGGATAGCCACCATCACAATCAGTGACGAGCGCAGGCTGTGGAGGAACACGAACATGACTAACGCCACTAAGGAAATAGCTAAGACCAGGTCATGGTTCACCGCTTCGGCAGCGGCTAAGGTGAATTCCGATCCGTCCTGAGCCACGGCGAAATGGAGTCCGGCAGATTTGAAT
>JAYVAP010000341.1:0-3722 GCA_043750915.1 Spirosoma sp.
GAGGCCAGTTTGCGCAGGCCCCCCACAAAGGTATCCAGCTCAGCGGTGGTGGTGTAGAGGTGGGGCGTTACCCGGATACCCCGCACGTTAGCATAGTCAATGGCAACGGTAAATATTTTGTAGGTATCGAACAGGCGTTTGGCCAGTTCGGCGGGGGCCATGCCCACAATGCCCACGTTGGCAATGGCGCAGGAGCGGGCCGGATCGGTGGGGGTGTTCAGCACAATGCGCGGAATTGGCCGGACCTGATCGGTCCAGTATTGCTGGAGGTAGCGCAGCCGGGCTTCCTTGCGGGCGATGCCAATGCCCTGATGAAACCGGATCGCATCCTGAATGGCGAGGTCCGTTGCCACGGGGTGCGTGCCCGTGTGGTTAAGCTTGCGGATGTCGGTATCAGCCACGCTGCTATCGCCATAGATGGGCCAGAGTCCCTGTATTTTGTCTTTCCGGACGTAGAGCAGCCCGGCACCGAGGGGCGCACCGAGCCATTTGTGCAAACTGGTGCCGTAGTAGTCGCAGCCGCCCAGATCGGCCATGGAAAAGGCGACGTGGGCAAACGCATGTGCCCCATCGACCAGCACCTCCACGTTATGGCGGTGGGCCATTTCGGTAATTTTCCGGACAGGCATCAGCTGGCCGGTGATGTTTATCATCTGGCAAACCATCAGCAGCCGGGTTTTGGGGGTAATGGCGTTCTCATAGAGCCGCACAATGGCCTCGTCGGATTCGGGGTCGTTTGGAATCGAGATCAGGCGGTTTACCAGGCCATACCGACGCGCCTGTAGTTTGAACATATCGAGCATGGCACCGTAATCCTGCTCGGCCATCACGGCTTCGTCACCGGGTTTCCAGTCGATGCCTGCAATAACCGTGTCGAGCGATTCGGTGGTGTTGCGGGTGATGATAACCTCGTCGGGCGAACAGCCCAGCAAATCGGCCAACTGCCTGCGGGCCAACAGCTTATCGTCGAACTGCCGGGTGCGCATGTAATAAGACGACACCGCATTTACTGCCCGGATATGTTGCTGGTAGCGGTCGAGAACGTCCCGGCTCGCTAAGGAATAGTAGCCGTTTTCGAGCTGAATAAAATCGGTTGTAACTGGATAAGCCGCCCGCATCTGCTGCCAGAAATCGGCCTGCGGGTCCGGGCTAAAGACTGTTGCGCCCGTTACATCCGGACTAAGAAACGACTTATCAACGGGCTGAGCCGATGCGGGCATCTGGTTAAGCAACGGCAGGGCCGATGCACCCGCGAGGGTTTTCAGGAAGTGGCGTTTCGAGATGGGCGACATAACGGCTGGCTGGGTAGTTTTGCCCGAACAAGGTAAGCCAATTCTGGCAGATTCTTACTGGCAGTACATGGATGCCCGGATTTTGAGCACCCATTCGGCCTGCTCAATCAGGTAGTCGTTCTGGCGCAGCGGCCAGGTTGCTCCGCCGTCGGTGCTGGCCCGGAAGTCATATTTTCGACCCGCCTGTATTTTATAGGACGATACCCGACGCACGGTGCGGGTGGCAGTCACCAGTTCACGCCAGTCTTCTTTGCCGGCTTCGCTGTACTGGGTTCTGATTTGGGCGGGCAAAGCCGATTCGTCTAACGTAGTGCCGCCGGGACACGAAAATTTTATTTCTACACTCATGACGGGCGGCACCGGCAACGCGGCCAGGTTAATGGCTACGGGCGTGGGGTCGCAGCTGATGCCCACCCCCGACTCAGCAATCAGACCACCTTTGGCCCCTTTCCCCCAGGCATCGGTTTCATCGTATACCCGCAACTTCAGCTTTTTTCCCCGCACCTGATTATAAATACCAATCAGCGACCCGTTGTTGACATTGGCCCAAAACGCGCCCACCTCCGCCCCGGTTTCCGTGTCAATCAGTTTACACAGGTAGTTAACATCAACGTTTGCCAACTGGCTGCTTACCCGAAACACCGGCCCGGCATCGCAAACCGACTCGGTCCAGGTAGCCACATAAGCGGCCACGTGCGGAGCGTAGGCCGTGTAGACCAGTCGCCCGGTTTGGGCATTGCGGCTCACCACGCCGGGTTTCTCCTGTTGCCAGCGGTTGGCAAAAGCGTCGTAGCTAAACAGCGGGATGGTATCGCCAGGCTGCACGGCCCGGCCTTTTTTGGCATTGATGGTGGCCGGATTCAAGTCCATGCTCCAGCGCAGGGGCCGCGAGAGTTTTTTGGCCAGCCGGTAAGTTTCGTCATACAACTCCATCGTCACCGATCCCGCTATCGACGTAATGCGCAATGTGCCGGGCGACGGCCCGCCGTTCAGCCCGCCAACGCCCCCCAGAATACCCCCGCCCGGCACCTGACTGGTGGCCTCACCTGTGCGGGCGTTGGTGTGGATGAGGGCCAGCGTCAGGCCACCCCGCAGCGGCTCGCCATCGCGGTCGGTGAGGGTCGTTCCCGATTCCACCGTCACAGTGGCCTGGTCGGCATCGGGGCTTTTGGGGGCGGTGGTCAGGCCCGCACCACCGCCCACGTTCCCATTGGCATCGGCGCGGGCGGTGGTGCGGGCCGCTGTGAGGGTGCGGGGCGGCTTGCTCAGGCTGATCTGCCGGACCACCCGCGTCTGCCGGTTGGTGCTGGTGAGCACTAAGGGTTGCACAACCGCCAGGTAATCGTCGGCTTCGACCACTACCGTAAACCGAAACGCCCGCTGGGGGGAGAGTGCCACAGCGGGCGACGGTGCCAGCAGCAAAATGCCATCGGCATTGATTTTATAGCGGGTTGTGTTGAGCGTTGTCACCACTTGGCTGGCATCAGGGCCGGCCACGATCACCCGGCTGTTTTTGGGCAACGGATTGCCTGCCGGGTCGTATAACCGACATTCGACCACCCCGGCCTGAATGGGGTCTTTCACCCGAATCTGAATGCCTTCGATGGGGTTCCGGCAGCCATCCATGAGCAGGGGGAGGGCTATGAAAGCGTATAAAAACGGGCGACAGTTCATCGGTGAGGTTGTATTTTACTGAGGACGATTGAGGGCATAGGTCAGCGTCAGGCTGAGCGATGGCAGGTAGCGGTAGTTCGACAGATTTCGTTCCACCACCGGCACCTGTTCGCTCAGGTTGGTCGTTTCCAGAAATCCTTCGTAAGAAAGCTGCACCGATGGTCGGCCGAGGTAGTGAACGCCCATCTCGAAGCCTAACCCAATACGCCGACGCGGGAATGTTCGCCCAAACCCCCAGCCTGCATAGCCCACAACCGGGTGCCAGCGAACGCCGAGATTGATGGTCCCCACGTCTTCGGGTGTCAGCTCCAGCCCGCCCAGGTTTAATTTGTTGTTGGCTGTGATCACAAAACCCAGATTGGGATGCCAGGTGTAGCAGAGTCCCGCCGTAACAAAAAACGACCCACGCCGAAACGGATTCCATTTAAGACCGCCCTGCACGGTACCAATCATAAAATCAGGCAGCACGGTAAGGTAGGAATCAGGGGCGGTTTTGATTTGCACCGGTTTTCGGTAGGCGATGTACTGCCCGCCCACCCGCAGGGCCAGCCGGTGAGGGCGATTGAGCATCCGGTTATAAAACAGCCCCGGACCCAGGGTGCCCAGCTGCAAGCTAATGGACTGCTGGACGGGTGGCCCGGTTTCCGTTGTGGGTTTCTGCTGGGCCAGCGCGGGTACCCAGCCCATGAGCAACAAACCGATAGCTACTACTGATCGCATATCTTACGCAGGGCGATACCCCAAGTTATTGATAAT
>JAYVAP010000342.1:0-2345 GCA_043750915.1 Spirosoma sp.
GGCAATGTGCAGGCTTTCGCGCACTATTTCTTCGGCAGTGAGAGTTGGAGCGTGTTTTTTGAGGGCCAATGCAGCGGCTTGCGCATACATACTGCCCGAACCAATGGCGGCCACGTCGCTGTCGGGTTCGATCACATCGCCCGTACCGGAAATAAGCAACAGATCATCTTTGGTAGCCACAATCAGCATGGCTTCTAATTTGCGGAGGTATCGGTCGGTGCGCCAGTCTTTGGCTAATTCGATGGCGGCCCGTTTGAGGTTTCCGCCAAAGGCATTCAGTTTTTCTTCAAAGCGTTCGATCAGCGTAAACGCGTCGGCGGTTGAGCCGGCGAAACCCGCCAGCACTTTGCCGCCCATCAGCACCCGAACTTTGCGGACGTTGCTTTTGGCAACGGTGTTGCCCATGGTGGCCTGCCCGTCGGCACCGACCGAAACCTGCCCGTTATGGCGAATCCCCACAACGGTGGTGGCGTGAATAATTGGTTGCATGCGTGGGTGTTTGTTGAGAGAAGTAACGTTCGACGGGTGGGTGTGGTTCGCCGGTCACACCCCTATAAACTGAACGGGATAGGGCGATTCAGGCTTTCTTCGAGCGAAATAAACGTTTCGGTGCGCTGAATGCCCACTACTTTCTGAATTTTGTCGTGCAGCACCTCGCGCAGGTGACCCGTGTCGCGGCAAACGATCTTGACAAAAATGCTGTAAATGCCGGTTGTATAATGAATATTAACAACCTCCGGGATTTGCTCCAGCTGCCGGGCCACCGCTTCGTAGAGCGAGCTTTTTTCCAAGTAAATGCCCAGAAACGCGCTGATATCCCAGCCCAGTTTGGCATGGTCGATCACGAGCTGCGACCCGCGCACGATACCCATTTGCCGGAGTTTGTTCATTCTAACGTGGACCGTACCGCCCGATACGAAGATTCGCTTGCCAATTTCCGTGTAGGCCATGTTGGCATCCTGCATGAGCAAACTCAGAATTTTCAGATCGGTATTGTCAATCTCTAAATTTTTCTCGGTCATGTTTCAATTAATTTCGATGAGTGTCAACAAAAGTACCCATAATTTAGACGATTTATAAACTTTTCTGAATTTCTATGTAAAATTTGCAATCCCGATGTCGGGCGTGTTACCTTTGTCGGGTTGAGTTGCTCAGGCGGGGTCACACGCCGGAATTGCTCATCGTCTTTTTACCTTGTAGGATGTCGAAACTGGCAGACGTGCCCTCCTGTCTCGGGGGTGGTGATAAAGGATAAACGTAGCGTAATGCCGCCCGGTATGGATTTGTCTGAACCGAGCGACTGGGGTTGACCACCAGCGTTGTTGTGCTATGGCTAACTGCACCGTGGGCGGTTCGAATCCCCCTCCTACAGCCCGACACAAGCCGTGTCTTTTTTGGTTTTTAGTTTGTTGATGAAGTGTAATCGAACACGCCGGTCTTTATGAGGTCGGCGTTTGTTTTTTTGGCCTGCCCCCACCCCAGCGGCTCCCACACGTGGACTCCGCCACCAGAAAGCCCGCTACCGGACTTTTTTGCTTATTTTTGCGGTTTATCCGTAAAGACTTCCCCGTTATCCCTACGTGAAACATATCCGTAATTTCTGCATTATCGCCCACATTGACCACGGCAAAAGTACCCTCGCCGACCGGTTGCTGGAGTTTACCAAAACCGTTGGTGCCCGCGACATGCAGGCGCAGCTGCTGGATAACATGGACCTGGAGCGCGAGCGTGGCATCACCATCAAGAGCCACGCCATTCAGATGAATTATACGCACAAAGGCGAAGTCTATACGCTCAACCTGATTGATACGCCCGGCCACGTCGACTTTTCGTATGAGGTCTCGCGCTCAATTGCCGCCTGCGAGGGTGCCCTGCTGCTGGTCGATGCCTCGCAGGGCATTGAAGCCCAGACGATCTCCAACCTGTATCTGGCCATGAACAGCAACCTGGTCATTATTCCGGTGCTCAACAAAATCGACCTGCCCGGCTCCATGCCCGAAGAGGTAAAAGACGAAATGGTTGATCTGCTCGGCTGCGAACGCGACAACATCATTCCGGCCAGCGGCAAAGAAGGCATTGGCGTACCAGAAATTCTGGCCGCCATTGTCGAGCGGATTCCGGCCCCCACCGGCAACCCCGATGGCTCACTACAGGCCCTTATTTTCGACTCTCATTTCAACTCCTACCGGGGCATCGAAGTTATTTTTCGGGTGAAGAATGGCCGTATCCGCAAGGGAGACCGGGTAAAGTTTATGAACACCGGCAAAGAATACAACGCCGACGAAGTGGGCACGCTCGGCCTGATTCAGGTGCCCAAAGACGTGATCGAGTGTGGCGACGTGGGC
>JAYVAP010000343.1:0-2576 GCA_043750915.1 Spirosoma sp.
GGGCGTAACGGCTTATCCAGTCTTGATTCAACGCATTGTAAAGCGGTATTTAGACCTTGTCACAACGCTTGAAAAAAAGAGTCCGCACGTCCTGCGTCACTCCTTTGCGACCCACCTGCTCAACCGGGGTGCCGACCTCAACGCCATCAAAGACCTGCTGGGCCACAGCAGCCTGGCCGCCACCCAGATTTATACGCACACCAGCTTAGAGCAGCTGAAGAAAACATACGATCAGGCACACCCAAAAGCCAGAAAAGAGGAGTAGGATCAGGCATAAATAGGATTCGGGTGTAAAAAAAGCAGTAGGAGCAGGCAAAGAATTGAAAGACAATAGGACAATTTAGTTGCTAATCAACAACGTTTTGGCTGATACTTTTTTCCCATTGACCATGTAACTGTCAAGAACTTCGGCAAAGTCGCCCGCCGTACCAAAGGGTGCGCAACCATTACAGACTACTTTTTTGCGTGTAAAGTCGGTCAATGTAAATACCTGACCGGTTTTGACGAGTGTAATTCTATAATCGAGCTGTATGTCAAATGGCTTCTGTAAATAAAAGCTTCTGTAGGGTTTAGTTAGTTCTTTTGCCTGTAAGGTAATGGCCATACTATCGACTCTTACACCAAAGCGCGAGTTATTTTTAAAACGCTCCAGAATAAGCGTGCCGACATCGGTAGTGTCAAAACCCTTTAAAGAAATTTCGTCAATATCATCCCATTCAAAACATTTTTTCTTTGTACAGCAGGAAGTAAGAAGTAAGATAAAAAAATAAAGTATGTTAATGATATCAATGAAGTCATTTTCGTTAAATACTCACCGCTTAAAATTCGCCTAACAATTTGCCGATGTCGGGGTATAATGTCCAGAACTTCACAGGAGAAGCCCCTTATAATCCGGACAGTTGCCATAAAAGAGGTCAGTAGTCTGTGCTTACCAGCTTGCGTTCTCATGAATGTGTTTTTTGGCTGTCTCATTCGCTTTGCCGAAATTCCCCTACCATTCCGATTTCTTATACCCTGCGGTGGCGTAATAAAGAATGTAGCCAAAAAGGGGCAGCAGGAGCGCATAGGCCAGCTTTGGACTAACGGTATCCGTCAGGTAGCCGTGCAGCAGTGGGAGCACCGCCCCCCCCGAAATGCCCATGATGAGCAAAGCCGAACCTATTTTGGTGAATTTGCCAAGTCGGTTCAAGGCCAGCGGCCACACGGCGGGCCACATGGGTGAGATGGAAAAACCCAGCAAAGCCACGCATAAAATAGACGCGAAACCACTGGTCAGAATGGCCCCCATAGTGAGCACTAAGGCCAGAACAGCACCGGCCTGCAGGGCTTTTTGCTGCGAAATGAAACGCGGAATAGCCACAATACCCAGCAAATAGCCCACCAGCAACCCGTAGAGGGTGTAAGTAGTGAAATACTTGGCTTCGTCATTGGAAAAGCCAATGGCCCGGCCATAATTGATGATCGTGTCGCCCGCAATGACCTCCGCCCCCACGTAGCAGAACAGGGCCAAAACGCCCAGCACGAGGTTGGGAAACTGCCATACACTGGTGCGAAGCTGTTGGGCCGGGCCGGTTGCATCAGGGGTATCATCCTGCTCTTCGGACACTTCGGGGAGGTTGGAAAAGCGAATCAGGCCGGCCAGCACCACCAGCACACCCGTCAGAATCAGGTAGGGCGTAACTACTTTTTCGAGCGTAGCAGTGCCCGATACGGCGTTGGCCCCCGTTAGCAGCAGCCCCCCGAAAATAAACTGGCTGAAGATGCCCGCCAGCTTGTTGGCCACGCCCAGAAAACTGATGCGCTGGGCGGCACTCTCGCGCGGGCCGAGGATGGTGGCATACGGATTGGAGGCCGTTTGCAAAATTGTCAGGCCAATACCGATCAGGAACAGGCCCACCAGAAAAAAGGGGTAGGAAGCTGCGCGGGCTGCGGGCACAAAAATGATGGTACCAGCGGCCATCACGAGCAGGCCCATCGACATGCCGTTTTTGAAACCGGTTCGTTTTAGCAACGCCGACGACGGAATGGCCATCAACGTATAGGAAATGAAAAACGCGAAGGCCACCAAGTTGGAGCCGACCGTGCTCAGGTTGAAGGCTTGCTTGAAAAAAGCAATCAGCACGCTGTTGACCCACGTAACGAAGCCAAAAACAAAGAAAAGGGCACCAATGATGAGCAGTGGGCCGAGGTAATTTTGGGTTTTGGGCGGGGTCTGAACCAAGTTTTTACAGTATTTAAGGATTTACGGGATTTTGCCGAAGCGAAATCGGCTCCAAGTTTAGCAAAATCCGGCAAATCCTTTCGATCTTGTTTGTATTCAGGCCTAAAAATTATCCGTCAGGCCAAAAATTGGCTGGTTGGTTTTCCACTTACCCCGCGTAAAATCGGGAATGTCGATGGGAATGCTGCCCCCCGCAATGCTCTGCTCAGAGAGCGGGCTGATGGCACTCCACGCAGCCGCGTCATACACGTCGATGGGCACGGGGCCTTTGGCTTTTAGGGCTTCGATGAAACCGCGCAGGACAAAAAAGTCGATGCCCCCGTGGCCGGCCAACTCGGCCGTTTGGGCGTGGCGT
>JAYVAP010000344.1:0-2277 GCA_043750915.1 Spirosoma sp.
GTAATAATGCTGCCACCCGAACCGAAGTCGGCCGGCCAATAGGTTACTTCTGGGGCCTGCAAGCCGATGGAATTTTTCAGACCGCAGAAGAAGTCAAAGCATCAGCCCAGAAAGGAGCAGCCATGCCTGGCGACCGCCGGTTCCGTAATTTGAATGTCGATGATCAGAAGGTCGACACAACCATTTCGCCCAATGACCGCACCAACTTAGGCAGTGGTTTGCCAACTTTCCTGTTCGGGGCTACCTTCAAAGCGGAGTATAAAGGCTTCGACTTCAGTCTGTTGCTACAAGGGCAGGGTGGCAATAAAATTGCTAACAATACCCGTCGGCAACTCTACGACATCCGTAACTTCAACGGAGCAGGCGTACAGAACGTGTCGCGCGATATGCTCGACCGCTGGACCGGTCCGGGCACCAGCAACACGATGCCCCGGGTAGCTTATCAGACGACAACGACGACGAACAACGTGTTTTCAAGTTATTATATTGAAGACGGCATGTTCCTGCGTTGCCGCAATATTCAGATCGGGTATACCCTGCCAACGGTGTTGAGCCAGAAGCTGAAAGCCGCCCGCATTCGGGTATATGTCAGTGCGCAGAACCTGTTTACCATCACTAAGTATTCGGGCTACGATCCGGAGATTGGTAGTTTGGGTGCTAATGTACTGGCTACGGGCATCGATCAGGGCCGGTACCCGGTTGCCAAAATGTTTATGGGAGGCCTGAATATCGGTTTCTAATTTTGTTCACGCATTAACTGTCAAGAATCATGTTTAAAAAAATAGTACTCGGTAGTGTTTGTTTAGTGGGAACACTGGCAGGCCTCTGGTCGTGCAAGGAAAGTTTCCTGGAGTCGACACCCAGCGACCGCATTTCTGATGCGTCTTACTGGAAAACCGCCGACGAATTTCAGGCGGCCATCAATTCAGCGTATAATGCCATGGCCATTGATGCTTCGTCAGATTCCTGGCTCTGCACGGCCAACATGCCCACGGGTGATATGACCCCCCAGGAAGATACCGACTACCAAAATCTGGAAGCACTGAGGTTTAATGCCAACAACCAGTACTTCAATAAGACCTGGTCGGGCGCGTGGACCAGCATTACGCGGGCCAACCTGGTGCTTAACCGGATTGCGGGCGTTAACCTTGACCCGGAGGCCAAGAAAAAGCTCATCGGCGAAGCCCAGTTTCTCCGTGGATTCAACTATTTCCAGTTGGCCCGTAACTTTGGCGACGTACCCCTGATTACGATAGAGCAGACCGCTTCGTCGCCTACCGATGTGGCTAAAGTTCCCGTGGCCCAGGTTCAGGCCCAGATAATAAAAGACCTGACCGACGCAGCGGCAAACCTGCCCGCCAAATGGGATAATGACAATACCGGACGGGCTACCAAAGGCTCGGCCCTGGGCTACCTGGCCCTGACCAACATGTATCTGAAAGCGTGGCCTGCCGCAGACAAGGCAACCCAAGACCTGATGGCCATTGGCACCTACGATCTGGTAAAAGATTATCGCAAGCTATTCGACCTCAAAAATGAGAATAACGAGGAATCGGTGTTTGAGATTCAATACCGTTACTCCGAGTCTGGCTGGGGTCAGGATGCAGGCGGTCAATTTGCGGGCACCAGAGAAGCCCCACGCGGTGTTGGCGAGGAGTACGTACCTTTTGGCGGATGGGGTCAGTACTTGCCTACCAAGCAATTGGTAAAGGCATTTGAGCCAAACGACATGCGCCGTAAAGCCTGTATTCTGGCACCCGGTGAAACCTACTACGGTTACCTGATGAGAGACTCGACTAAATCCAGCCCGACCAATTATGCTTTTACCAAATACTGGATTGGGCCTTTCAAAAGCCTGTGGAACGGTCTGAACATGACCCAGCTTCGTTATGCAGAAGTGCTCCTGAACTACGCCGAAATTCTGAACGAGCAAGGGAAAACGGCCGATGCCTACACCCACATCAACCGGGTACGGGCGCGGGCCGGTCTGGCTGCCAAACCGGTTGGCGGGAAAGACGCTTGTATGGATGCCATCATGCAGGAACGCCGGCTCGAAGGTTTCGACGGGTTCAACTTCTGGTATGATCTGACCCGTACGGGCAAGGCCGCCGACTTTGTCAAAAAAGAATATGGCCGAACCCTGGCTCCTCACATGAATTTGTTTCCCAGTCCGCAGCGAGAACTGGACCTGAACAAAGCCCTCAAACAAAACCCGGTCTACAACTAACCTGTTGGTTTGTCGTCTGACTTCCTGCGTGCATCTCAAGTAAGGCCCGG
>JAYVAP010000345.1:0-3848 GCA_043750915.1 Spirosoma sp.
AAAGGTGTACCGCGAATATGCTTCAGTGCGGTTGAAACAGCCTTTGCAGACCGGAAAAATTTATCGGGCCAGCATGGCCGTTTTGCTGCGCCCCTTTGGTCCCGGTATGAGTGTAGCCGTTGACAAGCTGGGTTTTTATTTTTCAACGGATTCTATTTACCGAGTTGAGCTGACACCGGAAACGTGGGGCCGTGTGCTCGATTACAAACCCCAGGTAAACGCCAACCGGATGCTCAGCCAAAGGGGCCAATGGGTACAGGTAACGGGCTGTTTCCGGGCCGATAGTGCCTATCAGTTTCTGACAATTGGTAATTTTTTCAGCGACCGCAACACCCGCATTCAAAATCCTGATTCACCTAATTTCTTTCAGTACAGCTATTACCTCATCGATGATGTGGCCGTGCGTGAAGCCAACGCCCTGGAAGTCCCCGTTGCCCTGGGCAGGCACATTGATACCACGCTTTGCCCCGGCCAGACCTGGCCACTTTCCGTGTCCACCAGCAGTGGGTTGCTGCGCTGGAGCGATGGCAGCAACAGCCCGGTCCGCCTTTTTGATGCGCCTGGAAGCTATTGGCTGACGGCCACGCAGGGCGAGTGCAGCGTTACCGACAGCCTTCGCATTCGCCGGGAAACGCCCCTTCGTTTACCCGCCGACACGGTAGTATGTGAAGGGGTTCCGTTGGTGCTGAAACCCGCTGGCCAAACCACTGGCTTGCTTTGGAGCGATGGCAGCCGCGAAAAACAGTTGACGGTGGAGACATCGGGTACCTATTGGGTCAGCTGGCCCGCGTCGGTGTGTGGCCTGGCCGACACGGTCAACGTCAACGTGGTAGCCTGCCCCGGTATGATACCCAACGTGATTACCCCAAACAACGATGGCTTTAACGACACCTTTGTCATTGCCAACAGCGACCGGGTGGCGTGGCGTATGCAAATCTATAATCGCTGGGGCATGCGCGTATACGACAGCAGGCCTTATCGCAACGAATGGCGGGCCGAAGGATTACCAACCGGCACGTACTACTACCTGCTCACCAGCGATTTGCTCAATCAGGCGTATAAGGGTTGGGTTACCGTGCTCAGGTAAGGTGCGTTCGGGTGAGAACTTACCATGATGTTGACGAACGACCAGGAAAAGAGCAAAAATGCGCGGCTTAGTGCCGAAAAGGGCATGCTGGAGATTAATTACGAGGTCAGAACAACAACCCGAAAGCAGGTGGTCAGCTACGGAACGGAGAAGAAAAACCCAACTTTGGACGCTATATATAACGCGCCCGAGTTCGCTCACTCAACGGTACACATGAAGATCCTGGCCGATGGCAGTGCCGAAAGCGAGATGCTCTTCGACGAACCTACGCCGGAAAACGCCCTGGTAAAGCACCGTTCGTTGCCGGACCCTTCACCCCGCGTGGGTAAGGCCGTAATGAAGGGGAACCAGCTTTATCTCTACGATACCGAAGGCAAACTAACCAGCACCCGGCAGGTTCCGGTTGAGAACTTCAAATCGTTGCTGAGCGAAATGAAAGCCGCCAAAGACAAAGCCCTTGCCAACAAATCGCTGGTGGCCAAAGCAACCGGACAGGCCGGCATGGATGTCGATGCGATTATGGAGATGGCAAAAGCCAAAAATGGCCGGATCAAAGATATCAGTCCTTCGCTCAAAGAAATAGAACTGGACATGGACCAGCCGACGCGTGGTGACGAGAAAATACCCTCGTCGTTTCGGATGAAATACAGGCTCGACACGAAGCGTAACCTGATGCTGGGCGGAGAACTCTTCGACCGGAAAACGGCGAAACTCCTCAGCAAGACGATTATGCTCTACAAGCACCGCCCCGAGACCAACGACGACATCATCAGCATGGTCTACTCAGAAGAGTACCGGGACGATGAAAAGACGGGACGGCGCGAGAAAAGCATTACCACCAGTCAGTACCAGCGGTTTGAATTCATCAATAACATCCATTAACCAGTCAGGCTCATGAAAACTTCACTTCTAATGGTTGCCCTGCTCTTATTGACCGGGCTAACGGGGGCACAGGCCCAGCGCAATGTTCACTGGATTCATGGTATTGGTGGCGACGGCGGCTCGTGGCAGGGCTTCTCCAGCGAGTTTGGGGGGCAACGGCAAATGCCGGTGAACACGCACAACGGCTACCGGTCGGGGAATGGCCTCAGCGATATGGCCACCGATATTCGGGGTCAGATTGGCAGCACGGCGGGTGGCACCGCCATTGGTATTTGCCACAGCATGGGGGGCGTGGCGGCCCGGCAAATAGATGTGCAGCATACAGGCTTATTCGGTGGCCTGATCACTTTCGACTCACCCTTCCGGGGAGCAAGGGTAGTGACTAATGTAAACAACGGCGTGGCAACTGACTACATCGCCAACGCGGTTCACCAACTGCGAAAAGGTCCGTTTCGTCAATCCGCTCCTGTTCCTCAAATTGCCCTGGCTGTCATGGGAATCAGAGATATTGACACGTATGTGGGGAATATGTTTGTGCAGATGCAGCGGGACGAGCAAAACCTCACGCCCGCAACGGCTGCCGATTTAGCGGAGGAAAGTGGTTATAATCAGCAATTTTATGGAAGCTCAACGCCCACGCCTAAATTGGTTTACTGGGGTAATGAAGTCAGTCCCATCCACGTCAGGTTGTATGCTGGTAGTCAAAACACAAACGAGGAATCGGCCGTGAATTCCTACAATGGCGTGCGGCAATTTTATGGTGCTGCGCGCGACCAGAATTATGCGATGCGTTGGGTGTTCTTTCCAATGTTTGCCTACTACAACTGGATTGGCAACGGCTGGGCCGATGGGTACAATTACCTGTGGGATCAGTCGGAGAATGAGTGGTCTAATTTAATTGGTTCGGGCACTTCCTCCACCTCCACTTTTTTGGAATATCAGCTTATTGGGGGTGACCTGGCTCCTTATGAAAACTGCATCAGCAACGCCAACGGAGACCCCAACCAAGTACAGATTTGCGAGAGTACGTATTTCCAGTGGGTAAACGTCACAGTAACCACCTACGTGCGCGAACCAACAGATGGTTTATTACCTAAGCGTTCCCAAATTGGGCAGGGTACGTCCTGGACAGCCAACGCCGAAGTGATTGAGTTGCCGGGTAACAGCCACAACGAGGTACGCCGAAGTGACGATTCAAGAAGGGAATTGAATGAAGCTTTCAATGGAAATAGAGGAGGGAGTAATTTTAATATCCCCAGACGATGAAGTACCCAATTTTAACGGCAACGGTTCTGCTATGGACCGTTGCCGTTTTCTCATGCCACAAAGGAATTGAGAAAGAGGAAGTTAAAGATGATGCGGGCGTTATTATCAGGAAAAACCCCATCTGGCAGGTACCGGCTACGTCAGACATAAACAAACCTGGTGGCGGTATCGGTTACTCACCGCTTGTAGATGGTAATGTCTTAGACGCATATGATTATAACCCAGCCCTCAGCAAACCTAAAATGGTCCTGCGTGACCCTAAAACAGGGGCTAAAAAATGGGAATGGAATGATGTGCTGCGTGACTTTGAACCGGTCAGCATTGATCGTGGATCAGTGTTTCAGTATGAACGCTACCTGTTTTATAACTATGGTCCCCGCAACTACTGTATTGATGCCCGAACCGGACAAACGATCTGGCGGAAGTCCACCGGCTATTCTGCTTTTGCCAACTCAGCCATGCTGGGTGCTACTTACTTCACAAAAGGTACACCACAGAGCCTACAAGACCAAGAAATTGTCGAAGACCGGGTTTATAGGGGCGACGTGCAAACGGGGAAGGAAACAGAAGTAATCATGCCTGCCTACAGCCGTAAAAGCATTCGTGAGACACC
>JAYVAP010000346.1:0-4307 GCA_043750915.1 Spirosoma sp.
CAATCCGGCTGATTGCCTGCCGCAGAGAAACATGGTGCAAATCGACGGAGATGGGGGTATTCAAGACATCCTGCGCGTGGGTTTCGGCATAACTCATCAGCGTCAGCAGGCGCAGGAGCAGGACACTCACCAGCGAGAATCGCATAATTCGTAGCGTTAATGAACTACTTAAACGGGTAATTTTCATACATTTGATTTGTTTTTAGTGAACTACTGAAGGCAAAAGGCTTCCCGGCGGGGTCAAAAACCCTGCCTTCGCCCGTTGCCTAACGGGCGAAAAGCCACTTTTTAAGCCGAAGATGCTCGCAACATTTTCGGCTTTTTTTTGCATATTTATTTTTCTTTTTTGCGCATATTCACCGACCAATGACAATGTCACGGCCAGACCGTTGATAACTCGTTTTCATGTAGCCACAAAGCAGGTCCAGCACCTGCGTCAATGGTTCGTTATTAAAATCGGCGTTGAGCACATAATGGGCTAACCGACCATTTTTAAGCGTAATCGTAACGCCGTAATGCCGCTCCAGCACCCGAATGATGTCGGAAAATTTCTGCCGCTCAAATACAAGCCGTCCCGTTGTCCAGGCCATACGCTCCCGGGCATCGCGCAGCGTAGTAGTCACCAGTGCCCCCGTTCCGCGCTGATAGGTAGCCAAGCGATTAGGTGTCAGCAACGCACTGGCAACCGCGCCGGCAACCCTGACTTTCCCCGTCACCACGGCCACCTCAATCTGCGCTTCATTGGGGTAAGCCCGCACCGTGAAACTCGTGCCCAGAACGGTCGTTTGCAGGCTGCCCGTTTGCACCACGAAGGGTTGTTTGGGATGGCGTTTAACTTCAAAAAATGCTTCGCCCGTTAGCCATACCTCCCGCCGGTTATGGGCAAAAGTTTGGGGAAACCGCAGGCGGCTGGCCGCGTTCAGGTAAACGACAGAACCGTCGGGCAGGCGCACCACTGCCCGCTGACCCGCCCGGTTGACCCGTTCATTGTATGCTGCCGGCGAAGTTGAACGCTGCGCAGACCGGGACATGAACCAGGCCGCCGTGGCCAGGCACACCAGCATGACGGTGGCGGCCACCATCCAGCCAGAACGCCATGGGTGCAGGGGCATTTGGCGCAGGCGGGTTTGGGTTTGGTCAGACCCTGATTCATTCTGCTGGAAGGTTTGCTGCGCAATGCGTTGCCAGAGCCGTTCGGCGGTGCCGTCGGGGTCAGCAGGCATGGCGGATGCTTCGTTGTCGGGAAAGGAGGCATACCATTGCTCAAACAGGCGTTTGCCTTCGGGAGAATCGTCTCCGTTGAGGTAGGCCTGGATGGCTCGTTTGGCAATTTCCCGATCTGACTGGCTCATTAAAGTAGTGGTGTTCTACCATGAAGTCGGGCAAGTAGGCACTTACCCCCACCGGGAAGCGAAATTTTTTTTATCAGGCCAGCATCCCGCTCAGGATGGCCAGTGTCAGCAACGCGCGGAGCTCCCGGCGCAGGGTTTTCAGGGCGCGGGAAAGTTGGTTTTCAACGGTTTTCGGGGAGAGTTGCAGCCGCTGCGCAATTTCAGCGTAGGAGAGCTGGTCATGGCGGCTGAGTTCAAAAATCAACCGTCGTTGATTGGGCAGCTGCGCCACCTGCTGGTTGAGAGCCTGATATAGTTCGTTGCAGGCCACTTGCTCGTCGGTGGTGTGGTTCAGATCGGTCGTGGTAGCGAGAATATGTTGCGCAAAGTTTTCGCGGGTAATGCGCTTACGAATACAATCCAGCACTTTGTTTTTCACCGATGCAAAAAGGTATGCCCGCAACGAATGCTGAATCAGCAGGGTATTTCGTTTCGTCCATAGATCAATAAAAACCTCCTGCACGATGTCTTCAGCCAGCATTTCCTCCCGCAGCCGGTTGTAGGCAACAGCATAGAGCTGGGGCCAATAGCCGTCATAGAGTTGCCTGAAAGCCGCTTCATCATTGGTTTTCAGGCCCACAATTAATGCTGTCTCTTCTTTTTCCGTACATCTCATTGCCGTTACACTGGTATGTAGACTGCAAAATTACGCCCTATTGACCTTACGCCCCGACTTTCGCAGATTACGATTGCGTTAAGAAGTTTAGGGAGCCGGCGTGACCATTAGGTCAAAAAACTCATGTACTTTTATCGCTTCACCAAAAAAAATCTGCTTTTCACAAACGGCTCAATCACGCACCCATGCAATGGACCCTCACGCAACGGCTCGAAGGCGGCTACACCAAATCCTATAATCTGCCCACCACCGAAGCCGTTACCATCTCGGAAAATGACGCGCTATGTCTGTGGGCCGTTGCCGATGCCACCCCGGCGGCTGGCCCTGCGGCTGGCCCAATGGGCCACGAACCCACCGTCTGGCTGTCAGACACACCCTTTCCGGTCGAAATGGGCGCGTCGGGGGTGGCGCAGGCGGCTTTCTGGTTTGGGGCCGAGGGTCAGCAAACCCAGGAACGCCACCCGGTTGCCGGCCGGTCACTGCTGTTTTGCAAACCCCTCATGAATCGGTTTGGGCAGTGCCGGATTCGGGTGCAACACCCAACTGCCAACGATGTGCTGCTGGCTACACTGGACGTAAACTCGTCCAAGCTAACGCCCACCGAGCTGACTGATCTGCTCCACTACCTGCTTAATCGGGGCGTAGTCTACTGGCGTACCGAAACCAGCCTGACAACGGTGGCCGCCGGAACCGGCACCGCACGCGGACCATTGCACCGGCTGGCGCAGGTGGGCCACGACCTGACGGAGCTGGAACGCCTATGGCCCGCCTTCCGCGACCAGCCCCAAACGCGGCTCGAACCGCAGGATGCCTACGAAACTGCCCGCACCACAGACTGGACCGAGCAAACCCTGCGCTATCAGGCCCAGCACCCGGAAACCCTCCGCCCGGCAGACCCCACCCAGGACGGAGCTTTCCGCTGGCGCAGGCGGTGGATGGCGGCTTCGCATACGCTCACCAACCGGCTTACTGCCACCACCGACACCCTCGAAAATCGCACGCTGCACGGCTACCTGCATCACTTGCTGGACTGGCTTCGGCAGCAGCAACAGCAGCTACCCGGCCCGGCGGGCAACAACCCCGCCACCCTGGCATCGGCCAATGCGGCCCTGCTCCGGCAGTGGCAGCAACAGCAGTATGGGCAACGGGTGGGGCGGGAAATCGGGCGGCTCACGACCCAGGCATCCGGCCTGCTGCACCGCTACGAAGAGTCGTTGCCCGTGCGGGATTTACTCGTTGGGTTGCCACCGGGCATGGCGGGTTTCATGGCCAGCGAGCACTATTTTCAGGCGGGCCAGTTGCTCCTGCGCTGGTACGACCGCGTTGGCGAAAGCCCCGACGAAACCGCCGACGGGCTGGCGGGCGTACGCACGCTCGACCGGCTCTACGAACTGCTGTGCTTATTTAAAATTCAGGATGCCCTCGCCGAGCTGGGCTACCAACTCGGCCGCTACGAAGCCCGGCGCGTAAGCCAGCCTGACCTGGCCGATGATGACCGGACCGGCACCTATAGTTTCGCGCACCCGGCCGGGCATACGCTGCGCCTGCATTATGAGGTGGTGCCAGAAACATACGTAAATGTGGGGCGCGTGAGCGGCTTGCTGCCCGATTTTATTATGGAATACGCTCCCGCTGAAGGCGAGCCACGCGGTATTATTCTGGATGCCAAATACCGCCGATACTGGAGCATCGTCCGCCAGGAATACCCGGAGCTGACCCTAAAATATCTCCACGGACTCGTGCCCCGCGCCGGGCTGTCGGCCCGAACGGCGCAACGCACCGGGCGGGCTTCGGCCCCGATCCGCACGGATGCACTGCTGGTGCTGCACCCCACCGACGAGCAGGCACCGGCCAGTTACGGGGGCTATAGCTTTTATCAGAAAGAGCGATACGACATATTTTCGGTTCAGGCCAGCCGCCCGCTCATTGGCACGGTGGAGGTGGCCGCATCGTCGCGCCCACCAGAAAACTTGGTGAAAGTGCTGCGGGCAGTGCTGGAATAGCCCGACAACTCAGTTCTTTTTGGGGGTTTCTGCTTTTGTTTCGGGCGGGGCTTTGGCGAATTCGGCAACGGCCTGCTCGGTAATGCCGCCCACGATGTTCAGTTCGGGGCGGGTCTTTTTCAGCGTTGCCAGCCCCTGTTCGGTTACTTTAGTTTGCCAGAGATACACCGTTTTCAGGTTTTTCAAACCCGCCAGTTCGGTCAGGCCCGCGTCCGTAATGGCGGTTCCATACAGGTTAAGATATTCCAGATTGGCCAGGCCGTTCAGGTGTTTCAGGCCCGCGTCGGTGATGCTGGT
>JAYVAP010000347.1:0-3300 GCA_043750915.1 Spirosoma sp.
TTTTCGAGTAAATCTGACACTGTAACGTCCTGATAATACCCAAACCCTTTCACCGAAATCGGATCGACGCGCCAGCCGGAAGTAGCATCGTTCACGGTGAAGAGACCTTTATAATCGAACGGCCCGCGAATGGTGATGTTTTCCCGACGGCGGCTGCGCGGCAACGTGGCCGATAGCTGGGGCACGGTGGAAGTGGACCGGCGCTGGCGGTACTCGCCCGCTTTCAGCACGCCGGGGTCGAACTGGTAATTGTCGGTGTCTACTTCGCCGGGCTCCAGCACCAAACCCGTTGCCAGCGGGGCCACCCCGGATGGGGCCACCCCGGATGGGGCCGTTGGGCGGGTCGTATCAGACGGGGTGGTGGTGCTGGTGGTAACGGCTTCGGATCGGCTGGTGCTGGGAATGGTGTTCCGGCTGCGCTGGGTAGGCGGTGGCTGAACGGCCTGGGTCAGATTCAGTTGTGAGCGGAAGCCGATGTATTCATCGCCGTTTTTCAGACTGCTGTAAACAAAACCACCATTAGCCGGAATCAGGTCGTAGAGCCGGATGCTTTGCGGGAAAGTCGTTATTTGGCTGACGGCTTTGTTTTCGGCTTCGAGCCGAAACAGGTTGGCAATACCGCCGGTACTGTTGAGAAAATAAAAGGTCGATTCGCCGGCCGCAACGGGCTGCGTGGCGTAGGAAAGCGAGTCGGTCAGGCGCACCACCGACAAATCGCGGGCCGACCCCTCGTGCGAAAACAGACTCATCTGATCGCGGATGGTTTTGTAGGACCCTTTGTCTACCCCCAGCGTATCGGCCTGGCGGTTGGAGCTGAACACCACCGTTCGGGCGGTACGGCCCACAAAATGTGGATACAGGTCGTCATACAAATCGTTGGTCAGCTGCTGATAAGACCCCCGGTTGATGCTGTACAGAAACAAGTCGTTCTGGCCCTGGCGGTCGGCACTCAGGATCAGGCTGCCCCCGTCCTGCGACGCATCCATCCAGACTACCTGCGACAGGCTATTGACCAACCGTTTGAACACCTGTTTGGGGCGTTTTTCGAAGTTTGTAAATTGATACAGGCTGGTTTTTCCCGATTCGTCGGTCAGCACCAGCAGGTTATTGTCGCGTTGCCAGGCCAGTAAGGGTGTGCTGGTCCGGGTAGTTTGTCCATCCAGCCGGTAGCCGCCCGCCAGCACGGTCATTTTTTTGCGGCTTTTGGTGTTCACCACTTCCACGCTGAACTTACCATTGCGTAGGAGGCTATAGGCAAAAAACTGTTTGTCGGGGCTGATTTTCAGGCTAACTAATGTCGATTTGTCGTCTGCCGACCGCACCTTCAGTTGAAAATCGTCGGCACCGGCCTGGTACGACTGCGCCACTGATTTGGCCATGCCTGCGTAGTAATCGCGCCAGTCGCGCACAAAGCGGTTATAGGGAATCCCCAGCGTGCTGGCAATGCTGCTTTGCTCGTTGCGAATGATGCGGGTCAGGTTAAGGATGTTGGAGACATTATCGCGGCCATATTTCTGAACAATATAATTCCATATTGAGTGGCCAACGCGCTCGGCTTCGGCACCCGTGAGCAGGCCCGGCTTTTTAACGGGGCGGGTCAGGGCCACATCGCGCATGTAATCGTCAAGTTCCAGGCTGTTACCGTCGGCAATATAGGACGCAATACCGGGCATGAACCAGTCGGGCAGGGTCAGCAGCAGCGAGCTTTGAAGGGCATCTTTGAGGCTGCCGCCATAGAGCATGTCATAGACGAACATCATGGCCATATCCCGGACAATCTGCCGCCGGAAACTGATCTGATCGCCCGTGAAGGCCAGCTCCACGCGCGACTTGGAGAGGTCCAGATCGCGGCCGCTCAACCCACTCTGGGCATTTAGACCAATGTTACTTTGGGCCAGTTCCTGGGGCGAGTTGAAAAGAAAGATTTTGACGCGATTATAGGGCGTATAGCCCAACAGTTCGGTAACCCGGTCGAACTCCGACTCGGCATACTGCGCTGTCAGGTTGGCAATCTGGCTACCGCCCTGGTAATAATAAATCTCGAAATTGGCCGTGCGAATGATTTTCCACTCGAAACTGCGGTATTGAATGCGGTTTTTTCCGAAGCGTTCGAGCGACGGGTAGTTTTGTGCCGTGGCCATGCTCAGGCCACCCAGCCATAATCCCAGCAGCAACAGGTATTTATTTCGCATAAAGCAAGCAGACATGGACAATTGATACGGGGTGATAAACAGGGTGGTATGGCCTTTGGTCAACGGGTATATAACGAAACGTATCGGCTAATATTCGCTTCGGCCACCAATTCTTCGCCATCGAGCAGGTAGCGGGCAAACTCCTCGGCCAGATAGGGGGCCAGCGAAACACCTTTGGTGCCTAAGCCGCCAAAGATACCCACCGCCAGGTGCGCCGGATGCCGACCCACAAACGGCCGCCGGTCTTTTGTAGACGGGCGGATACCGGCCTGATGCGCCACCACCCGGTAGGGCACCCGCAGGAGTGCGTCGACTTTAGCGGTTAGAAACGCCCGGCCCTCCTCCGTTGTTTGCCAGTCGAGGTCGTGCCACGAGTAGGTAGCCCCGATTCGGATCAGCCCATCCCGCACGGGCAGGATAAACACGCCCTGATTGACAATGTTTTTGATGGTGTAATCTTCGGCAACGGCCGTCAGAATCTGCCCTTTCACGGGGCTAAACGGCAAATAGCCGAACAACGGATTCGCCTGCCCCTGGGTGCCGTCGCAAAAAATAACGTGGCGGAACTGAATCCCCTGCCAGGCTATTTTTTCCGTGCCGATCACCAAATCCTGCTGGCTCACCAGGGTCTCAACATATTGGTTCTTCCGAATGAAATACCCTTTTATTACCCGCACGAACTCGTTCAGATCCAGCCAGCCGCCCTGCGTCACCTCCAAGCCGCCCAGCGGGTTGTGGATTCCGGCTGCATAATGCTCATGGCTGGTTGCCAATGACACGTAGGCCCGCACGGCCGGGTCGGTTAGCAGGGCCGAATAGCTGACCTGCTCGGCAGCCGACCGGAACGGGCGGTAGATGGCCCTGGGGTGAAAAAACCGAACGCCCAGTTCCTGCTCAATGTGGCGATAAAACTGGTGCAGAAACGGAAACAGTTCGTCGGCCTTCCAGGTACGCACGAGTTTGCGGCCCGTGAGGGGATTAACAATGCCGGCCGCCACCGCCGATGCCGAGGGCAGGGCCGGATCGTCGGCCACAATGACCGAGCAACCGCGCTGATCGAGCGTCCAGGCCAGCACCGATCCGGCCACGCCCTGCCCCACAATAAGGA